>JBAYZO010000017.1:0-28895 GCA_041672465.1 Eubacteriales bacterium | reverse complement strand
TATCATAAGCTTCTTGCACTTGCGCGTTTGATAGCGGCGAAGCGTAGATATTTGCTTTAAGGAGTGAAAAATTCGACATTTTATAGTCGTTTCCAACACCGTTTGTATCAGGATCCGCGCCTAAGTAGAAAAGGTTAAAGTTTTCTTTGTCACCGGGGAAAAACGCATTAGCAAATGCCGTTGTAGCTTCAAGAACGCCATTTATGTAGATTCTCACGTTCTTTGAAAACGGATCATATACACCGACAACATGCGTAAGTTCGTCATTTGGCGCGACTTCTAGCGCATAAGCAGTTTTCCAAGCGCCGTCGTGAGCGAGGAAATAAGGCTTGCCTCCGTTTGTAGCAATGCCCCAACCGCCATTTTGCGTGGCGCAAACAACGCCTTGAATGCTGCTTTGAGCATAGTTAACATATACGGCTTCAATAGAAAACCCGTAGGTGTCCGCAAAAGCGATAACTTCTGCGCGCGTCGACAATTCTTTGAACTTTCCGCCGACGTTCTGTCCCGCGGCGGTAACATTCATCGCCATCGCCGAAAAAGTATTATCGCCGTGTTTGAATTCTTTTTCTGAAAAGCTGGCGCCATTGTTGGTAAGCTCGACCTTCCCTTTCAGATCAATTGCCGCGCCTGTTGAAAAATCAATTTTAGCATATGGTTCAGGCAGGGTTACGGCAACATACTCGGAAACAGATCCCGTGCCGACGCCGTCAATAAATGCAGTCATATTCGTGCCTATGGCGTACGCGACGTCATAAACATCAAAGACTACGTTTGAAACAGCAGACTCGTCCACCGTAAAGTGGAAAGTAACGGTTTGATCCGCCGCGAACAAATCACCAAAACTAAAGTCCATAAAAGTGGCGTCTATGTAATCGTCTTCCACCGCGACGATATTTTCAAGACCCGAATTAAGCGTAGTGGTGAAATCGGCCTCCTTGCCTTGTTTCAAGTCGAAAGTGACAAGGTCTTTGTCATAACCGACCTTAAAAATAATGGCGGAGACATGTTCTTCCGAACCAAGAGCCGGCATGCTGTCAAGCGTTATGACTAAATCATAACTCTGCCCGGGCGTAACCGATTCAGGGGAAGAGGCAGATACTTCGAAAGCCTGTGCCGCCGTCGCGCCGATAGCCGCGAAACAAGCGGAGACAAGCAAGACGGACAGTATAATTGCCATTAGTTTCCTCATGGTATTTCTTCCTTTCATTAATTTAGGAATAACTTCCTAATTATTCGTTTTGAGTATAACATTCCTTTACATATTTGTCAAGCAATTATTTAAAATAATAGAAATAATTGCGAACATTTATATAAACTCAAAAAAGAAAGATATTTATCTAAATATACAGACGTCTCAAATACAATTTAATTTAACTATTGTATTTTTTTCCCTTTTGATATACAATAATTGTTGTAAAGGCGCAAAGAATAAAAAAGATAAACCTTAAGACCGAAAAATCCCCGCAAAGCAACGCTGAAAATATTAATCCGGGAGTATAAAAAAACAGAAAGAAGAATTTTACCGCCCCGTCAGGCGGTAAAAGAAAGGCTGCCAAATGGAAAACCCCAACGAAACAAAAACCCCCGAAACGCGCTGCCCCGGCGCGAGGGCAAGCTTCCGCGACTTCAAAGGCGTTTTCTTTCTGATTGTCGCCTGCCTTTTGGTGATGGGTTTTATTTGGTACTTCAGCGAAGTGCTGGACGTAATCAACCATTATTTAGGTTATCTTTCCGCGGTGATTTACGGCGTATTCATCGCTTTTTTACTCAACCCCGTTTTTGTGTTTTTTGAACCCAAACTAAAAAATCGATATAAAAAATCCAAACACGAAAAAGTAAGACAAAAAGCCGAAGTAAAAGCCAAACGCTGGTCTATCGCCATCGCCACGGTAATAGGCGTGCTGGTTATCGCGGTGCTTATAATGCTTATAATCCCGCAGGTGTTAAACTCGGTGGTGACGCTTGGCGAGGAGGCGCCCCGGCTTATAACAAAAGTGTCCCAAAAGCTTGAAAAGCTCAACGCCGACAGATCGTGGGCGGGGGCGTTCCAGAAATATATCGACGCCGCGCTCGATTCGCTTGAAATCTGGATAACAGAAACGCTGGTTCCAAAAGCGACGACGGCGGTCATCAGCTTAACCTCCGCCGCGTTCAGCGTTTTGATGTTTGTCGCCAACTTTTTTATCGGAATTGTTATAGCCGTATATGTATTGAAAGAAAAAAACAGCTTTGTCGCTTGGGGGAAGAAGCTTTCTTTTGCTTTCTTCAAGCCCGAAACGGCAAACTTGATAATTGATACGGCGCGCCACGGCAACAAAATCTTCGGCGGGTTTCTTTTGGGCGCGCTCATCAATTCGGCAATTGTGGGTGTGATATGCTTCCTTTTTAATGTAATAGCGGGGATTCCCTATCCGCTCCTCGTGGCGACCATAATAGGAATAACAAATATTATCCCGTTTTTCGGGCCGTTTCTCGGCGCCATTCCCTCGGCGTTTATCATTGTGCTGATAGACCCCATAAAAGCGCTGATATTTTTAGCTTTTGTTCTTATTTTAAACCAGATAGAGGGGAATATTATCACCCCGAGGATTCTTGGCAACATAACCGGGATATCCGAGTTCTGGGTGACTTTCGCGCTCCTCTTCTTCGGCGCGATGTTCGGGGTGTTCGGAATGATCATGGGGGTTCCCATTTTAGCGGTGATATCATATGTATTTACAAAGCTTGTGGACAAGCATATGGTTAAAAAAGAGCTGTCTGCCGAAACCATGTTTTACCTTGAGGTGGACCGCTATAACTCCGATGAAAATAATTTTGCCATGATAGACCGCAAAAAACTTGAGGAAGAAAAAAATAAAAAGAAAAGGTTTCACCCGAAAAGCGACAGATTATTGCGCTGGTACGCTTCATTTAAAGGCCGGTTTACAAAAAAATAGCCGAAAAGCGGACAAAAACCTTTTTGTGATTTAAATCCATAAGATTTTGTTTATAATAGTTTTGTTGCTCGGTTAACGGTGAGTATAGGGTGTTAAATTAAAACAGAATATTTCTTTTGTCATTTGCTTTCTGCAAAGTAAAAAAGCGCGGCTTTGCCGCGCTTAAAAGTTATAATGAATATATAGGTATATTTAAACGGGGCAAACAAGACTTTTCACCGTTTCACATAGGGGGAAAAGGGGTTGTTTTTGCTATACGGGAGTAAAATTTAATTATTTTTCATTGATTTTTAATACGGTGAATGTTATACTGTAAAATGAATTTTAATTGTTTTTCACGGCAAATATCGCGTATGCGCTGAAAGGGCGGGAAATGGATCACAGCTTTACACAATCATACCGGGAAGAGCCTGTCACGGCGGACGGCCGTAAAAAGACCCTTATCGCTTTCGAGGGGCTTGACGGCTCGGGCAAGGAAACGCAGTCAAAGCTTCTCGTTGAGCATTTAAAGTCGCTCGGGATTCCCCACAGGCATATAGCGTTCCCCACCTACCGCCCCGACTGGTCAGGGCTTGTTTCGCTTTATTTAAACGGCGGGTTCGGCGAAGACCCCGAAGCGGTCAGCCCGTTTGCCGCCTCAAGCTTTTTCGCCGCCGACAGGTATTGCTCGTTTATGCTTGACTGGAAAAAAGACTATGACGACGGCAAAATTATCGTATCAAACCGCTATACCACCGCCAACGCCGTCCACCAGCTCTCAAAACTTGAGGAAAAAGACTGGGATTCCTTTTTGGACTGGCTTTATGACTATGAGTTTTGCCGTCTCGGGCTTCCGGCGCCGAACCTCACCATTTATCTTTGTTTAGAGCCGTCAATCGCGGTAAAATATATTGAAAAAAGATCCGAAAGCGGTTTTAGACACACGGACATTCATGAAAAAAGCCTTGACCACTTAAAAAAAAGCTACAAAGCGGCGATGTTTTCCGCGAGCAAGTTGGGCTGGGTGACAATAGACTGCGCCGCCGGCGGCGGAATGCGGGAAAGGCAAGATATTTTTAACGAAATACTACAAACGGCGGGTGATTATTTAAAATGAAGGTTTATTTTCTTATGGCGGACGGCTTTGAGGAGACCGAGGCCGTCACCCCTTGGGATATTCTTATCCGCGCGGGGGCGGAGGTTTATCTCGTTTCGGTAAGCGGAAGCTTAAGCCTTATCGGCGCTCACGGGCTGAATATTAAAGCCGATATGCTTATTGACGAAATAAAAGACGGCGAAAGCTTTGATTTGCTTGTCCTCCCCGGCGGCGGGAAAGGCGCGGAAACCCTCGCGTCAAGCGAAAAGGTAAAGGCGCTTCTCACAAAGGCGGTTAAAGAAAACAAGTTTATCGGCGCTATTTGCGCTTCTCCCATGGCGCTCGGCAGACACGGCGTTCTCACAGGGGTAAAGGCGACATGCTTCCCGGGGTTTGAGACTAAGCTCGGCGGAGCTGTCTTTACTGACCAAAAAACGGTGCTTGACGGCAAGTTTATCACGGCAAAGGGCATGGGGGTGTCGATGGAGTTCGGCTTTTTGCTCGCCAAGGCGCTGTACGGCGAAAAAAAGGCAGACGAGCTTAAAAAATCAACACAGTTTTCTTAAAAGTCACCTCTCCGCTTAACTTCCGATTGTTCGGCGCATACAGGCTTTGAGGGATTACGTTAACTCCGGCAGCGGTTAAAAGGACGAAAAAAAGGAGGGTGATATTTATGACCAATAAAAAGCGTTTTATCACCCTTACGCCTATACTCACGCCGTTTTTAACCGTAACGCTGTTGGTTTTGCTCTCCGTCAGCGGGAGCATAATCAAATCGCAAGCCGAAAAGATAGACGGCACGCCTGATTTTCTGCTTATGGTAAGCGTGGTTCAGCTTATAGTTTTTTTCTTCCCCTGCGTAATTTATTACTTTTTAAGGGGGAGAAGCTTTAACACAAACTTTCTCGCCTCCCCTTTCGGGCCGGGTCAGGTTTTGTTTGTGGTGTTCGCCACCATGCTGCTTATAACCGGCAACCTGCTTATCAAGTGTATTTATTATATAGCGCTTATCCCGCCTCCCGGCGGAATAAACTATCTTGTTTCGGATCTCCCCGCCGATTACCCCCCCACCGCGCTGGCGGTTATTATCGCGGTCGCGCTTATCCCCGCTATCTGCGAGGAAGTATTCTTCCGCGGGGTGGTTTTTTCTGAATATCGAGTGTACGGCGCCTTTAACGCCGTGGTTTTTTCGGCGATTTGCTTTGCCATGATTCACTTTTCGCTTGAATTCTTCCCGCTTTATTTTTATTCCGGGCTTGTTTTGGGTCTTATGGCGGCCGTCACAAAATCAATCTTCGCGCCGATTGCCGCGCATTTTGTGTCAAACCTGCTAAGCATATTCGTCAGCGACTCATTTCTGCGGATTACCATTCAAAAAAGCGGGGGGTTCTTCGCGGCTTTTCTCTCGACGTCACTGTTTCTTATGTCGCTTGTGCTTGTGCTTACACGAGCCGAGGGTATACTATGGAAGCGGAGCAAAACCGTGAGAGACGAAACCCCTCTGCCGAAAAGCGCAAAAAACATCGCCGCGGTATTCCTTTCCCCGGGTTTTTTCGGTCTCGCGCTGGTATTTATACTGATAATTGTATTAAAATAACGATATAAACTTTTTTATCATTCGTTAAAACTTATTTTTTGCCATGGAAGGAGTTAAAACCTTGAATAAAAAACGCTCTTCTAAAGATACAAACGCTGAAGATTTGTTTAAGCTCCTTGACAAATTCGGCAACGAATACAACCCTTCCCCCGAAAACCCAAAGCTTGATGAGATACCGCTTCAGGAAATTCCTGAAGATAATATAATAATTGATATAAATACCGACGACATTGCTCCCCCGTCTGACAAAAACAAAACCCCTTGGGGGGTTCATTTTTCAGACAGAGAAGCCGAGGGCGAGCGGGATTTACCCAAAAGGCCGGAAATTTACGCCCATTTCTCCGACGAGGTGCCGCAGGAAGTGGCGGGGTTTTCGTCCGAGACTTTGCCCGAGACCGAAGACATTTCCCCTCCGGAAGACGAACCGGAACAAACTCGTCTTCCGTTTTTGCTTGGGGGAAAAATGCCGCTGCCGATAAGAGCCGTCGTCGCCGCCGCGAAATTTTTCTGGAACCTTGGTTTTATTGTCAAAGCGGCGATTTATGTTTTTATTGTGCTGCTTATCTCGGCGTTTATGTCTTACTATGTCATTTCCGTGGGCAACGATGTGTTTGCCTTTGTCAAGTCCGACAAGACCTGCACGGTGAGTATTGAGGAGGGCATGACCCGAAAGGAAATTGCCTATCTGCTTGAAAAGAACGGCCTTATCGAGTATTCGTGGGCGTTTAACCTTTTTATGATATACCGCGGCGATGAGGACGGCGCTTTTCTTACCGGCGAGCACACCCTAAACGCGTCAATGAATTACAGCCAAATAGCCTCCGCGCTTACCGAAAAAACCTACCAAATGATACAGGTCAGCGTTACTATCCCCGAAGGTTACACCACCGACCAGATAATAGACCTGCTTGTGGCAAACGGCATAGGAACCAAAGAGGGCTTTAAGGACGCGATAAACAACTACCCCTACAAACATGAATTTGTGAAATTGCTTGAGCAAATGGGCTACCCCGCCGAACGGAAATACCGCCTTGAGGGGTACCTCTACCCCGACACCTATTTTTTCTATAAAGATTCGGACGAGTACCTCGTCATAAACAAAATGCTCAACAACTTCAACGACAAGTTTTGGCGCTATTACAAGACCGACTTTAAAGAAGACATTGCCAAGTCGGGAATGACTTTTGACGATATCATCACCCTAGCCTCAATGATCCAAAGCGAGGCGAAGCTGTTTATCGATTATGAATATATCTCCTATGTCTTTCACAACCGGTTAAACCACCCTGCCGAGTTCCCAAAGCTTGAGTCCGACGCGACAATACAATATTTCTTAACCGAGCACACAAGGGATTTGACCTACGAACAGCTTCACACGGACAACCCCTATAACACCTATATTTATGAGGGACTGCCGCCGGGGGCGATATCAAACCCCGGCTTTGACGCGCTGTCCGCCGCCATTTACCCAGACAAGCCTGTCGACGAATCGGGGAACTCGATAAACGCCTATTTCTTTGTTTCAAACAGGGTTGGCAGGACATATTACGCTCAAACACCGGCGGGGCACGCCGCCAACAAGGCGCGCGCGGCGCGGGAAAACGAAGAATATGACGCCTCTTAAACCCGAAATACTCTCGCCCGCGGGGGATCTTGAAAAATTAAAGTTCGCGGTGAATTACGGCGCCGACGCGGTTTATTTAGCTCTTAAGAAATTCGGCATGAGGACTTTCGCCGGGAACTTTTCGCTTGAAGAGTATAAAAGCGGGATTTCCTACGCTCATGGAAAAAACGCGAAGGTTTACCTTACGCTTAACACACTGCCGCGCCAGAGTTTGTTTGAGGATTTTAATTCCCTCCTCGCAAGCCTTGCCGAAACCCCTCCCGACGCGTTTATAGTGTCCGACCCGGGGGCGCTGACGGCGGTTAAAAGCGCGTTTCCCGACATTGATATTCACCTTTCCACCCAAGCTTCCGTGGTAAACGCCGAGGGCGCGGCTTTTTGGCATAAAAACGGGGTAAAGCGGATTGTGCTGGCGAGAGAGCTTTCTTTAAAAGAAATAAAATCCATAAGGGAAAAGCTCCCCGAAACCCTTGAGCTCGAAGCTTTTGTCCACGGCTCGATGTGCGTCGCCTATTCGGGACGCTGTCTGTTGTCGTATTACTTCACCGGCCGCAACGCCAACGAGGGGAGCTGCGCCCAGCCCTGCCGTTGGAAATATCAGGTAACCGAGCAGTCAAGGGAGGGTCTCCCCGTGGAATCCCACCCCGACGGGAGCTATGTGTTTTCAAGCAGGGATATCTGTATGATAGAGCATATCGGCGACCTTGTCGGCTCGGGGATAAGCGCGTTTAAGATTGAGGGGCGGATGAGATCCGCCTATTACGCGGCCTGCGTCACAAACGCGTATAAAATGGCGCTGGAAGATTTTCTCGCGGGGAAGCCTTTTGACGAGAGCTATAAAGACGAGGTTATGAGCGTAAGCCACCGCGAGTACCACACCGGGTTTTACTATGACGACCCGTCTGAATTCGCGAACACCACAAAGCTCGCCGGGTACATAAACGAAAAAACCTTTTTCGCGTTTGTAAAAAGCTTTGACAAAGAGACATCGCTTGCCCGCTGTGTTCAGAAAAACAAGCTTTGCGCGAACACTTTTGTAAAACTTCTCACCCCGGGCGAAATACCAAAGAAGCTGTTTATCGGCGCCATTTACGACCTTGACCTCAATCCCATACCCTCCACGCCCCATCCGGGTATGGAGTTTTATCTTAAAATAAACGCCAAGTCCGGTGATATTATAAGAGGTAATTAATTGAAAAACAAGTTTTTCAATTGGCAACATAATTGAAAGATTAATCTTTCAATTGGCAACTTTTTGTCTTTGTGGTTTAGAAACCACAATTTCGGCAAGCCGAAACCGACAAAAAGGTTGCGTTTGTTGAAATTTACAAAAACAATAGGCGAAACCGACAAAAAGGTTGCGGTTATCTAAATTTACAAAAGCGATAGGCTAAACCGACAAAAAAGTTTTCTTTGGCAGAAAGGAATCTTTATAGCTTGAAACGCCTTATAAGAAAAAAAACAGCCGTTATATGCGGTCACTTCGGCACGGGGAAGACAAATATCGCGGTTAACCTTGCGATTGCGGCGGCAACGGCGGGGAAAAGAACGATAATAGCCGACCTTGATATAGTTAACCCTTATTTCCGAACCGCCGACAGCGAAGAACTTTTAAAATCGTTCGGGGTAAGAACACTTATCCCCCGCTACGCCAACACAAATGTGGATATCCCCGCGCTCCCCCCCTCTCTTCCTCTGCTGTTTACCGGAGAGGAAAACAGCTTTTCGGTGGCGGATATCGGCGGCGACGAGGAGGGCGCGGCGGTGCTGCGGGTTTTAAGGGAGGATTTTATAAAAACAGGCTATGATATGTTTTATGTGTATAATATGTTCCGCCCCGAAAACATAACCCCGAGCGAGGCGGCGAAGTCGCTTTGGGCGATAGAACAATCCTCAGGGCTTCAGTTTTCGGGGATAATCAACAATTCAAACTTAGGCACCGAAACCACAAAAGAACTGGTGGCGGGTTCGGTCAACAGCGCGGCGGAGCTTTCGCTTCTCACGTCAATCCCCGTCACCGCTTTGACGGCGTTCGCGGAGAACTCCCCCGGCGGAGCTGACGTTATAAAAATAAGGGATATAACAAAAAAACTGTTTTAAGCTGTAAAAGAAAAGAGAGGAAAACAAATGAACAGGGTTACTTTTAAAAAGGACCTTTGCAAGGGGTGCGAGCTTTGCGTGCACGCCTGCCCGAGAAAAATAATTGTTCTGAATATGGATGAAATAAATCAAAAAGGTTATCATCCCGCGTTTGTGACCGATATGGAAAAATGCACCGGCTGCGCCATGTGCGCCGTTATGTGCCCGGATATTGTCATAACGGTGGAAAGAACGGGGAAGGGGGAATAACAATGGCAAAGATGTTAATGAAGGGCAACGAAGCGATAGCGGAGGCGGCGCTGCGCGCCGGATGCAGGCTGTTTTTCGGCTACCCCATAACCCCGCAGACCGAGCTTTCGGAATACATGGCAAAGCATATGCCGAAAGTCGGCGGGCTCTGCCTTCAGGCGGAAAGCGAAATTTCCGCCATAAATATGGTGCTTGGCGCGTCCGCCTCGGGCGCGAGAGCGATAACCTCGTCCTCCTCGCCCGGCATTTCGCTTAAAAGCGAGGGAATATCATACATAGCCGGTTCCGACCTGCCCTGCGTTATAGTTAACGTTCAGCGCGGCGGCCCGGGGCTCGGCGGTATTCAGCCCGCCCAGTCCGATTATAACCAAGCGACAAAAGGAGTGGGTCACGGCGATCTTCGGCTGTTTGTTATCGCCCCCGCCTCGGTTCAGGAAATGGCGTCGCTCACAATGCTTGCTTTTGATGTCGCCGACTTATACCGCATGCCGGCAATGGTTCTCGCCGATGGGGCGTTAGGGCAGATGATGGAACCCGTTGACTTTGAGGAAAGGGCAAAAAGAAAACTTCCGGAAAAAACTTGGGCGGCAAGCGGCCACGGAAACGCTCGGGCTCAAAACGTGATAAACAGCCTTTACATAGACCCGCCCGAACTTGAGAGGGTTGTGAAAGAAAGGTTTTTAAAATATAAAAAGCTTGAGGAAGACGAGGTAATTTCAGAAGAATACCTGACCGGGGACGCTGAAATTGTGGTCGTCTCCTACGGAATCACCGCGAGGGTGGCAAAGTCCGCCGTCAAGGCGGCAAGGGCGAAAGGAATAAAGGCGGGGCTGTTCCGCTGCGTCACGCTCTACCCTTTCCCGTCCCGCGAGCTGAACGCCTTGGCGTCAACCGCGAAGCGTTTTATCTCCGCGGAAATGAACATGGGGCAGATGATAAACGACGTTAAAGTGGCAATCGACTGCAAAATCCCGGTAACGCATTACGGCAGAACGGGGGGGGTTATCCCGACCGTGGAGGAACTGACGGCAGAAATCCTCCGGCTTTCGTAAAGCGCTTCACATAAACAACTGAAACCGAAAGGATAAAAATATAATGGTAGTCTTTACAAAACCCAAATCTCTTACCGACGCCGCGTTCCACTACTGCCCGGGCTGTACCCACGGCATTGTCCACAGACTTGTGGCGGAAGCCCTTGACGAGCTTTCTCTCGAGGGCGAAACGATAGGCATCGCCTCGGTGGGCTGTTCGGTGTTTTCATATAACTATTTTTCCTGCGATATGATACAGGCGCCCCACGGCAGAGCGCCGGCGGTGGCGACCGGCGTCAAGCGGGCAAACCCCGAAAAAACCGTGTTTACATATCAGGGCGACGGAGACCTCGCCGCCATAGGCACGGCGGAAACCGTCCATGTCGGCGCGAGAGGGGAAAATATAACGATAATCTTTATCAATAACGCCATTTACGGCATGACGGGCGGGCAAATGGCGCCCACAACCCTGCTCGGACAGGTCACGACCACCACCCCCTACGGGCGCGACAGGCAAATACAGGGCAACCCCATAAGAATATGCGAGCTGCTGTCAACCCTTGACGGCACCGCTTACGCCGAAAGGGTGTCCGCCGACAGCGTTAAAAACGTTATAAGGGCGAAAAAAGCCATTAAAAAGGCGTTTGAGGTTCAAAAAAACAAGCTTGGGCTTTCAATTGTGGAGGTGCTTTCCACCTGCCCCACAAACTGGGGTTTAACCCCGGTAAAATCCCTTGAATGGATAAGAGAGCGAATGATACCGTATTACCCGCTTGGGGTGTTTAAAGACATAACCGAAACGGCTAAGGAGGAAAACTAAAATGCCCGCTATTCTTTTGGCAGGATTCGGGGGACAGGGGATACTCTTCGCGGGAAAGCAGCTGGCTGCCGCGGGGATGAACTGTTCTAAAAATGTGTCGTGGCTCCCCTCCTACGGGCCGGAAATGCGGGGGGGGACCTGCAACTGCTCGGTTAATATTGACGACGAACCCATCGGCTCGCCGCTTGTCACTTCGCCCGACATTCTTGTCGCTTTCAACAAGCCGTCTTATGATAAATTTATAGCCGGCGTAAAGCCCGGCGGGTATGTGTTTACCGATTCCTCGCTTGTAAAGGACTGTGCCTGCAGGGACGACGTCACTTTGGTGGCTATCCCCGCCACAAGCCTTGCCGACAAGCACGGGTTCGCGAAACTCGCTAATGTCGTCATGCTCGGCAAGCTTATTAAAACGCTCGGCCTGTTCCCGAAAGAGTATTTTTTAGGCTGTCTTAAGGCCGCCTCGCCAAAGACTAAGCCCGGGCTCGCGGAACTCAACGAAAAAGCCTTTGAGCTTGGCTATTCACATTCCTGAGCGTTAAAGGAGGTTCACATGAGCGGTAAAGCGCGCGCCAGCGCCATAATAGTCGCCGCGGGGGAAGGGCTCCGCATGGGCGGGGTTTCAAAGCCGCTTATAAAGCTTGGCGGCAAAGCCGTCATAACGCTTGTGGCGGAGGCGTTCTCGGAATGCGAATCGGTTGACGAAATAGTTATCGTCACTAAGCGCGAAGAAGATTACGACGGTCTTCTCCCGAAAAATAAAAAGCTTATCTTCGCCCCCGGCGGCGAATCAAGAGCGATATCGGTTTCAAACGGGGTTTCCCTCTCAAGCGGGGAAATAATTTGTCTTCACGACTGCGCCCGCCCGTTTGTTACCCCGTTTATAATAGAGGCCGTCATAAGCGCCGCGAGGGTTCACGGCGCGGCCAGCGCGTTTTGCAAATCAAAGGACACTTTGCGCTACCGCGACGAAAAAGAGGGCTGTATTTATACCCCAAAGCGGGAAAACATGCTTGCCGTCCAAACCCCGCAGGCGTTCAGGCGGGATATCTACCTTGCCTTGCGGGCGGTGAGCCAAAAAGCCCTTCTGCCCGGGCTTGACGAGGCGGGAATGGCGGAAGAAGCGGGCTTTAGGGTTGAATACGTTGAAAACAGCTCTCTTAACATTAAGCTGACGGACGCCGGCGACGTGAAGGTCGCCAAGGCGATTGCTTTTCTTTGGGAAAGGGGGGAAATAAGCTTTGAGGATTGGCCACGGCTATGATGTCCACCGTTTTACCGAGGGTAAGAGCCTTGTCCTCGGCGGGGTGGAAGTGCCTTTTGAGTACGGGCTGTTGGCCCATTCCGACGGCGACGTGATTACCCACGCCGTCTGCGACGCGCTGCTCGGCGGCGCGGGGCTTGGTGACATTGGGTTTTTCTTCCCCGACAGCGACGCGAAATATAAAGATATTTCAAGCCTGAATCTTATCGATGCGGTTGCCGATATGCTTTGCGAAAAAAACCTTTTTGTCGAATACCTTGACATAACCGTCGTCGCCGAAAAACCGAAGCTCGCCCCTTATATCCCTAAAATAAGGGAAAAGATTTCAAAAGCTTTAAAAATCCCCGCTTGCCGCGTAAACGTAAAGGCGACCACCGAGGAAGGGCTCGGCCTTGCCGGCGGCGGAATCGGCTGTCACGCGGTTTGCCTGTTAAAGGAATGGTCATAAAAATGAAAACATTCAGCAATAAGAGTAAAACCCCCCCGACAAAGCTAAAGGGAAACATCATCACTCCGTACAGGATAATTAACGGGGGGGAAATTAATTTTAAGGACGGCGTTATCACCTATGCGGGGGAGCGTAAGCGCGACGACGATATTTTTGACTGCCATAACTTTGGGGAAGACTATATATCCCCCGGCTTTGTCGACCTCCACGTCCACGGCGGCGGCGGCCATGACTTTATGGACGGGACCGAAGAGGCCGTCGTCGGCGTGGCTTCTCTCCACGCCTCGCACGGCACGACTTCCCTGCTCGCGACAACCCTCACCTGCCCGGACGAGGAACTGTTTAATTTGTTTGACGTATACAGACGGGTAAGCGAAAACGGGGATAAAACCTGCCTTAGGGGAATCCATTTGGAAGGGCCTTATTTTTCGGCCGCACAAAAAGGGGCGCAGGACGAGAGATATATAAGAAACCCCGAAAAAAGCCATTATGAAAAAATTCTAACGGCGGGGAGCGGCATAATAAAGCGCTGGTCGGCCGCCCCGGAGCTCCCCGGCGCGGCCGAGCTTGGCAGACGGCTGACGGAGCTCGGAATCCTCCCCTCCGCGGGTCATTCCGACGCGGTGTATGACGAAATGCTTGAAGCGCTTGAAAACGGTTATACCCATCTGACGCATTTTTACAGCGGAATGTCAACGATAACAAGAAAAGGCGGCTTTAGAAGACCGGGGCTTATAGAGAGCGGATATATGCTCGGGCAAACAACGGTGGAGATTATCGCCGACGGCTGCCACTTGCCGCCCCCGCTCATGCGGCTGGTCTACACCTCAAAGGGCCCGCATATGACCGCCCTTGTCACCGACGCGCTCCGCGGGGCGGGAACCGACAGCTGCGAGATGATTTTAGGCTCAAAAGAAAACGGCGTTACCGCCATTATTGAGGACGGCGTCGCCAAGCTCAAGGACAGAACCGCGTTCGCCGGTTCGGTCGCCACAAGCGACAGCCTTGTCAGAAACATGATGTGCCTTGCGGGCGCGACGCTTACCGACGCGGTGACTATGATGACGGCCACCCCCGCCCGAATAGGCGGGATAAAAAACAAAGGGTTGCTTAGGGTTGGCTTTGACGCCGATATCGCCGTTTTTGACCGCGATATCACGGTTAAAGCCGTGTTTATCGAGGGCGAGAGGGTATTTCAAACCTAAAGCGTTTAACACAAGAAAGCCGTGATTGAAAGGGAAGGTTAATAAATGATAATTAAACAAGGCAGAGCGGATCTCCTCGAATACAGAGTTTACGACACCAGAAAAAACATGGGCATCGCCGCGGCGAAGGACGCCGCCTTTGTGATTAAAAAGCTGCTTTGCGAAAAAAGCGAGATTTCAGCCATCTTCGCCGCCGCGCCCTCGCAAAACGAGCTTCTCGAATCACTTTTGTCCGACAAAACCATTGACTTTAAAAAAATCAACGCCTTTCACATGGACGAATATATCGGTCTTTCGCCCGACCACCCCAAATCGTTCGGGAAGTTCCTCACCGACAAGCTTTTCGGCAGGGCTCCTTTTAAAAGCGTCAATCTTATTAACGGGCTCGCCGACGATATTGTCATTGAGTGCGGGCGCTATTCGGCTTTGCTCAGCGAGGTTAAGCCCGAAATTGTGTTTATGGGGATAGGCGAAAACGGGCATATCGCCTTTAACGACCCGCATGTGGCGGATTTCCACGACCCGCTTTTTGTCAAGGTGGTGGAGCTTGACCAAACCAGTATTCACCAACAGGTCAACGACGGCTGTTTCGCTTCGGTAGAGGAAGTCCCCACAAAGGCGATAACCCTTACAATCCCCGCGCTTATGGCGCCCGAATACATTTTTTGCGTGGTGCCGGCCGCCACAAAAGCAAACGCCGTGTTCGCGCTCATTAACGGGGAGGTGGGAAACCACACTCCGTCGACTGCCCTCCGGCTTCGCGGCGGCGCCATACTCTATACCGACACCGATTCGGCGGGGAAAATACTTTGATGGATTATGTTAACTCCACGCTTGTCCCCGGGGTAAACCTTACCTATGTGAGACAGGAAAAATACAAGACGGAACAGCTTAGCGTAAGCTTTATTCTTCCGCTGAACAGCATAAACGCCGCGGGGCTGACGCTGCTCTCAAGGGTGATTTCACGCGGTACTTCCCGCCACGCCACGCTTAAGTCACTTACCCGCGCGCTTGAGGAAAACTACGGCTGCGATATAGCTGTTTACCCCAACAAAATCGGCGAGTCGCTTTGTTTTACCTTTTCCCTGAGTTCGCTGAAAAACCGCTACGCCATTCGGGGAGAGGATATTTTCGGCGCGTCGTTAAAGCTTTTATCGGATCTTATTTTCTCTCCCCGCCTTGTTGGGGGTTTCTTTGACGGCAATTATGTAAACCGCGAAAAACAAACGCTTACCGAGCAGATATTTTCTCTTGTCAACAACAAGCCCGCCTACGCGAAAAAAAGAGCCGTCGAAATAATGTGTTACGGCGAACCCTACGCCATACCCTCATACGGGGATATCGAAACGCTGGGCAAGTTTAACAAAAAGAGCCTGACCGAGCTGTATTACAGCCTTATTAACTCCGCCCCGGTCGAGATAACATACGCGGGGGAGGAAGCCCTTACCGAGCAAAGGCTGAGTAATTGCTTTTTCTTTAAAGAAAGAAATTATATCCTGCCGGGGGTAAGCCCTTGCGGAGGGGTTAAAAAGGTAAGAGAAGTCACCGAAAAAACACACGCCGCCCAGTCCACGCTTGTGCTGTGCTTTAGGGTGGGCGGCTCGCCCGCTCACGGCGATTATACGGCTTTCACCCTGTTTGGCGAGCTTTTCGCCCACTCCCCCACCTCAAGGCTGTTTGTAAACGTCCGCGAAAAGCTTTCTTTGTGCTATTACGCCGCTCTGTCGTTTGACCGACTTAAAGGAGTTATGACGGTGACCACCGGCATTGACGCGAAAAACCGCAAGAGAGCCAAAGCCGCCATTATGCGGGAGCTTTACGCGCTTCAAAACGGTGACTTCACCGATGAGGAATTCCAAAACGCCCTTAATTCATCGCTTAGCACATATAAAGAGGCGCTCGACGACCCCTCGCTGGCGTCGTCATACCGAATGGCGCGGATAATTCAGGGCAGCTTTGTCCCGCTGGAGGAAGAAATGGAAAGGCTATGCGAATTAACCGCGGAAGACGTCGCGAGAGCGGCGTCAAACATAACGCTTGACACCGTATATCTGCTTTTAGGGGAAGAACAAACCAGTGCCGACAAAATTTGAAAAATTTACAATAACAGAAAAAAAATACCCCGGCTTAGGGGAAAAATACTTGAAAATTGCCTTTGATAACGGCTTCACCTGCGCGGTCATACCAAAAGATTTCGCTGTCGCCTACGCCTGCTTTGCCGTGGATTTCGGCTCCGCCGACAGGCATTACACAGATAAAAACAATGCCGACGTTACCTTTCCCGCGGGGCTCGCCCACTTTCTTGAACACAGGATGTACTTCACCCCGAAAGGCGACGCCACAAACCTCTACGCCGCGCTGGGGGGCGACTCAAACGCCTATACCGCGCCGGACAAGACCTGTTTTTTGTTTTCCGCCGCCGACAATATTTATGAAAACCTCGGCGTGCTTCTCGAACACATATCAAAAGCCAGCTTTACCGCGAACGCCACCGAAAAGGAAAAGAAAATAATAACCCAAGAAATCAATATGTTCCGCGACAACAAGCGCTGGCTTTGCAGAAAGAATATGCTCGCCTGTCTGTACGGCGGCGACAGCCCGATTGCCGAAGACCCCGCCGGAAACACCGAATCAATACAAAGTTTCACCCGCGGGACGCTTGCAAACTGCAAGAAAAACATTTATAATTTACAAAACTCGCTGCTTTGCGTGTGCGGGAGAGTGGAAGTTGAAAAAGTCATTCAGACCATTAAGCAAAACCTTTTTCTCCCAAAATCCTCCCCGCTCTCACGGCTTGACCTTACCCCGAAAGGTGGCGTGGTTTCGGGGTATTGTGAAGTTTTTTCCCCCACCCCTACGCCATACTTCAGCATTGGAATAAATCTTTCACCGTTCCCGGCGGAAGACGGTGAAAAACTCTTTGCCGAGGTTGAAATCGCGCTTCAACTGCTTTTTGGGAAATCGTCCGCGTTTTACTCGGAGTGTTACCGCCGCAAGCTTTTTGAGGAATTTGACACCGGCTGTCAGACTGTGAGAAATTACTTTTTCGCCGATCTTTCGGGAATGTCGTCATTCCCGGGCGAACTCTATGAGGAAGTTAAGCGTCATATTGCCGAAACGACAAAAAAGGGGTTTAAGAAAGCCGACTTTGAGAGGGTTAAGAAATCGCTCTACGGCGGCGTTGTCTGCGGTTTTGACGACGCTGAGGATATAGCCGACAACTTTATATCCCATTATTTTGAGAGCGGAGACAGTTTTGAATACGTTGAAGTTATAAAAAACATAACCAAAGCTCAGGCGGAAGACTGCCTGCGGCTTTACTTTTCGCCGGAAAACACCTGCCTTTCCGTTATTAAAACAAAGGAGGACAAAACCTAAAATGATTAGAAACATTGTAGCTTTCCCCGGGCTCGGCATAGAGCTGTTTCTTAAAGAGACGGCATTTGTGATTTTCGGGCTTAACGTTCAGTGGTACGGGATAATCCTCACCGCGGGGATAATCTTTGCTTTTTTGCTGTTTTACCGCCTTGCCGTCAAGGTAGAGAAAATACCCGAGGACCACATTTTAAACCTTACGCTCATTACAATCCCCATAGCTATCGTTGGGGCTCGCCTGACATATGTGCTGACCAGCGGTTATGAATATAAAACTTTTTGGGATGTTATTAATATCCGGAGCGGCGGGATAGCAGTATACGGCTCGATAATATTTGGGGCGCTGACCATGCTTGTGTATTGCAGGGTTAAAAAGCTGCCTTTTCTTAAAATCGTGGACGCCGCCGCCCTTGCCGAAATGGTGGGGCAGATCATCGGCCGCTGGGGCAACTTTGTAAACGGGGAGGCCTACGGAAAATCGGCAAACATTGCCAAGCTGCCTTGGCGAATGACCATTCAAGAGCAAAAACTAATCGATTCCAAATGGGTAAACATCAGCGCTCCCGTCGTCGCCCACCCCACCTTTTTATATGAATCTTTGTGGAACCTTATCGGTTTAATTATAATATCAAGGTTTTATAAAAGGAAAAAGCGCGACGGGCAGATTTTGCTAATGTATCTCGCGTGGTACGGGCTCGGGAGAGGGCTTATTGAAATTCTCCGCACCGACAGCCTGACGGTATTCGGGCAAAAGCTGTTTGTTTATTTGGGGCTGGGCTCTTTTTTGGTGTGTTCGGCTCTCCTCGCGGTGATGTTTGTTAAGACAGACCGCAAAGAAAAAGAACTCAGCGAATACAGGGCGGCGTATGGGGAAAGCGAAACCGTGTTAAACCCACAAGACGAAAACAAACCCGAACCGGCTCAAAACAACGAAGATGGCTTGCCGGAACAGGAAACCCAAAGCGAAAACGGGGAGGGCGAATAATGGCGACAACAGCCGCGCCGCTTGACGGCAAAACGCTCAGCCTTAAGATTAAAGAAAAAATAAAAACCGAAGTGGAAACCCTTGTTTTATCCGGGCGCCGCAGGCCAAAGCTCGCGGTGGTGCTGGTCGGGGAAAACCCCGCCTCTAAAATTTATGTTAAAAACAAAGTTGCCGACTGTCTTCAAACAGGCATAGAGTCGCGGGAAGTTATCTTCCCGGAAACAATAGATACGCCGACGCTTCTTGCCGCGATAACAAAGCTCAACGCCGACGAAAACGTCGACGGAATACTCGTCCAGCTCCCGCTGCCGGCGCATATACGCGAAAAAGCCATCCTCTCCGCCGTCAGCCCGTCAAAGGACGTGGACTCTTTCCACCCGGAAAACGCGGGGAAGGTTTTTGCCGGCTCCCCCGTATTTTCGCCCTGCACCCCGGCGGGGATAATAGCCCTGCTCGACGAGTACCAAATACCCATCGCGGGTAAAAACTGCGTGGTGGCGGGGAGGAGCAACATAGTGGGAAAACCCATGGCGATGCTGCTTTTAGCCCGTGACGCCACGGTTACGATCTGCCACTCAAAGACAATAGATCTCGCTTTCCACACCAAAAACGCCGACATCGTTGTGTCAGCGGTAGGAAAGCTAAACCTTATTGACGGCTCTATGCTAAAGCCGGGCGCGGTGATCGTCGACGTCGGCATGAACCGCTTTGAGGGGAAGCTGTACGGCGACTGTAACTTTGAGTCCTGCGCGAAAGTGGCGTCGTATATAACTCCCGTGCCGGGCGGGGTTGGGCCTATGACAAGGGCGATGCTGCTGAAAAACACAATGAAAGCCTATTATAACTCAAAAAACAAACAAAACTAAGCTTTGAATACTTAAACGCGTTTGATACATTTCCAAGCGTTAAAAAGACCGCGAAAGGATGTTTTTTCGCGGTCTGTTTTATTTTATAAACCATATGAGGAAAAAAATTAAAATACGGATTTGTTTTACTTGATTATGTATAAAAATGTGTTATACTATGTTTAAATATCGCGGGGATTGTCAAAAACTACTGTTTTATGGGTAAAAACACAAAAAAGCTTGTCCCGCGCCCGGGGGAGCTTTCGACTTCCGCGTGTCCGCCGGCAAGGTCAAGGGTTTTTTTCACCAGCGTCAGCCCCAGCCCGTTGCCCTCGCTCCGGCGCGACAGGTCGCCCTGATAAAACTTGTCAAACATATGGGACAGCGTCTCTTTGTCCATGCCCATGCCTTGGTCGATGACCGACGCCACCGCCATATCGCCCTGTCTTTTCAGCCCTATGCCGATTTCCGAGTTCTCGGGCGAATATTTAACGGCGTTGCCTATGATATTTGTCCACACGGTGGACATAAGCCCCTCCGAACCGAAATATTTTAAGTCTTCCATCTCAATATTGAACGCGATATTTTTTTCCATCCAGCGCTTTTCAAGCGTGAGAATTGACCGCCTGATTTGCTCGTCAAGGCTGAACCACCCTTTGTCGGACACAATGCTTTGGGTTTCAAGCTTTGACAAGAGAAGTATATTCCCCGTCAGTTCCGAAAGCCGCGAGGTGTTAAACAGTATTTTTTCAACATACTCGTTTTTTTCATCTTTTGTAACTCTTTCGTCCTGAAGCAGCACGGCGTATCCCTCAATGGCGGAAATCGGCGTTTTCAGCTCGTGCGACACGTTGTTTACAAAATCGTTGGAGAGCGCCTCGTTGGTGCCGAGTTCCTTTACCATTGAGTTAAAGCTGTCTATGACGGTTTGAATCTCGTCTATAAAACTTTTCGCGTCAAGGGTCGCGTTAAAGTCGCCTTTTGCCACCCGGCTGGAAAGCTCGGAAAGCTTTGACACGGGGGTTATGATGTTTTTCCCGATCATGACGGCGGCCGAAAACGTCAGAAGCACGCTTATTATGACCACCGTTATAAGGGCGAAAGTGTAGCCGTTGTCGTCGCTTTGAATCACCCCGAAATGCTTGAAGAGAATAAGGGCACCCACCCCCAAAACAATTATTCCCCCCATAACAGCTCCCAAGAGAAGTATATAATAAAGCCCTATCCGCCATTTTTTATCGCTTGTCAATTTTATCCCCCCTTAAATCGTTTGACTTGGCTTTTAGTTTTTTCTCACGGCTTTATAGCCGAGACCCCGTACCGTGACGATTTCAAAATCCTCGTTGTCCCGGAACCTGTCGCGGAGGCGGTTTATGTGAACGTCTACGGTGCGAACCTCGGTCTCCGAACCCGGCCCCCATATGTCGTCCATAAGCTGCGCCCGGGTAAAAATCCGGTTTGGGTAGGACACAAGCTTAAACAAAAGCAAAAACTCTTTTTGCGGAAGCACTTCCCTGCCTGTTTCGGTTATGACCGTCATGCTGTCATATTCCAGCGTAAAACCACCGATTGTTTGTTTCCGCTCGCTGATAATCTTAGCGCGTCTCAGCAGCGCCCCCACCCTCAGCGCCATTTCGTTTACGTTAACCGGCTTTACCATATAGTCGTCGGCGCCGGTTAAAAACCCCTGCTGCATGTCCCTGAAGCTGTCTTTGGCGGTTATTATCAGCACTGGAACGGTGGAACCCGCGTCCCGCATTTTTTTTATCAGCTCATAGCCGTCGAGTTCCGGCATCATAAGGTCGGATATCACAAGGTCAATGTATTCGCTTGACAGCACCGAAAGCGCTTCCCCGCCGTCAATCGCCCCAAAAGGCCGGTAGCCGTTTTTGGCAAGCACTTTTGTAAAGAGATTTCGCAGTTCGTTGTCGTCCTCAACCACAAGGATTTTATACATTCGGCTCCGCCTTTCCTTTTGTTCTTTTATCCAATTATAACCCGCTTTTTATAAAAATTCAATACCTATGGGTTTTGACATATATTCTTTAGAATTTTTTATTTACATATCAAATCTAACCGCCGGTTGGAATTTCGGCGGCAAATCAAAAAGCAACGGAGCGTTCCAAACACTGATGAAACATATTTTTATCGTCAATCCCGCCGCGGGGGTAAAAAACCCCTACGATACAGTCAAAGCCGCCCTTGACGGCTGCAGCGAAAAACCCGACTTTGAAATCTACCAGACCCTCCGCCCGCTCGACGCCACCCGCTATGTCCGCGAAACGTGCGAGAGAATTTCCTCCCCGCTGCGGTTTTACGCCTGCGGCGGCGACGGCACGCTAAACGAGGTGGTAAACGGCGTCGTCGGTCACCCCCACGCCGAAGTGGCGCTCTTCCCCTGCGGGAGCGGGGACGATTTCGCGAAATATTACGGGGGGAGCAAAAGCTTTTTAAACATATCCGACAGCGTAAACGGAAAGCCTGCCGATATTGACCTGCTTAAAATAGACGGAAGATACGCGATCAATGTCATCAGTTTTGGCTTTGACAGCATTGTCGCCGAAACAATTGACAAAGTCAAGAGAAAGCCCGTAATAGGCGGCAGAAATTCCTACGCCACGGGAATAATCAGGGCGCTGTTCAGCGGGATGAGAAACAAATGCTCCCTCACGGTTGACGGCGAGGGAATCGGGGGCAAAACCATGCTGCTTTGCACCCTGTCAAACGGAACTCATGTGGGGGGGTCTTTTAAATGCGCCCCGAACTCAAAAAACGACGACGGTTTAATTGAAGTCTGCCTTGTTAAACCGGTGTCGCTTTTTACGTTTATAGCGCTTATCGGCGAATATAAAAAAGGCAGGCACCTCAGCGACAAGAGATTTGAAAAATACCTTTACTACCGCCGGGGGAAGTTTATACATTGCAGGGCTGATGACAAAAGTTTTTCCGTTTCCGTAGACGGAGAAGTGGTTCACACAAACAATTTTACCGTGGAAATTGTCCCCGCCGCGATAAAATTTGTTATCCCCAAAGGCGTGATCACGCACAAGGAATAATTATCAAACAAAACCCCCGCGTTTTATCCGCGGGGTTTTTCACGCTTATTTTTAAGGTATACGCTCAGCCAAGCTTTTTTAAAAGAAGTGGAATTACGCTCTCAAAATCAACCCCGTACCAGTTATGGTTTGGGTTTTCCATGGTTTTTTTAATACTCTCCACGCAAAAATCAACGGCCGTTTCAAGCGAATCCCCAAGGCAAAGCCCTCTCTCAAGCCCGCCGAGCATGACGGAGGCGAAGATATCCCCCGTCCCGTGGAAGTTTACCGGCAGCCTTTCCCTGAAATACTCGTGGTAAACGCCGCCGTCCGACGAATACGACACCGCGCCGAGCCTGCCTTCCTCAAACGAAACCCCCGTCAACACGGCAGAACCCGCGCCAAGCCCGCACAGCTTTTTCAGTTTTTCTTTTATATACGCTCTGTCATAGTTTTCGGTGTAGTCTTCCCCAAGCATAAACGCCGCCTCGCTGAGGTTGGGGACAATGACGTCCGCTTTGCTACAGAGCTTTGCCATTTTGCCGGCGAATTCTTTTGTAAAACCTTTATAAAGTTTACCGTTATCGGCCATAACCGGGTCGATAAAAATTATAACGCCGGGCTTTTTAAACATATCAAAAATCGTCTCGGTAACGCCAAGCTGTTCCTCGCTCCCCAAATACCCCGTGTAAACAGAAGAAAACTCAATTCCCTCATCCCTCCAATGGCGGGCTATGGGGAGCATATCCCCGGTTAGGTCGCGGAAGGTAAAATTTTTAAACGCCGTGTGGGTGGAAAGCACGGCGGTGGGAAGAACGGCGGTCTCAAGCCCCATGGACGAGAGAATGGGGAGCGCCACCGTGAGCGAGCATTTCCCCACGCAGGAAATATCTTGAACGGTTAAAATTCTTTTCACTTTTATAACTATTCCTCTCTATCAATACGCAAACTTTATTGAAAAATTTATTTTAGTCTATGCAAATTGAAAGAACCGCAACCTTTTTGATGGTTTCGGCTTGCCGAAATTGCGGTGGCTAAACCGCGAAATCAAAAAGTTGCCATTGAAAAATCTATTTTTCAATAAGTTTTTCAAAGTAATCAATAAGCTTAATAACCGCCGGCTCTCCCACTCTCATAGCGCCTTTCGGGCAGAATTCCTGACAGCAAAAACAGCTTATACACTTTGATTTGTCTATTTTGGGCTTTTTATTCTTCATGGTAATTGCCTTTGCCGGGCAGACGCGGTAACACTCCCCGCAGCCGGTGCAATCTTTTTTGTAAAGCTTTGGCTTTTGGGTAAGAAAAAATGTGATTGTCTTATCCAAAGCTTTGAAAAACACCCCGCTTGAGTCGCCTTTAAAGCGGACAGTTACGGTTTTCTTCGCTCTCGCGAAGTCTTGCGCCGTAAAGGTTTTAATTTCGGGCGGAGTTTCATGCCCTTCCCCGGGCGCGATAAGCCCCCTTGCCGCCGCTTCCCTCAGCGTGGGAATCTCGCCGGCCTTAAAGCCTAAAAGCCCGGCGCAAAGCAAGTCCAGCTCGTGCGGGGAACGGCTCCCCATCACCGCCCCCATAAACTTCGGGTTTCCCGCCGTCGGCCCGTTGCCCTCCATACACCAAACCGCGTCGCATAGGTTTAGTATGACTTTGGGGCTGAAATATTCGTTTATATCGACTATCATCCCGGCGAAATCGTCTTTGTCCGGGTATTTGTAGTGGTATTGCGGCTTGACCACGCCGGGAACGGCGCCGAACATATTCTTTGCCGCGGCGCTCATATCCATCATTCCGTGTGTTTTAAGCTTGCAGAAGTTTATTATATAGTCCGCCCGCAGGAGATATGCTGTCGCCAAAAAGCTTTTTGCCACCCTTGCCTCGGGGAAAAAAACTTCCTCATGACCCGTGTCAAGGTTAAGCTCGGCGCCGTGTTCCTCACAGGCGAAAACCCCCGTCTCGCGGTAGACATGCTTTAGCCGCGACGGGGTAAACAGCCCCCCGGGGGAATCCCCGACGACAACCCTGTGCCCTTTTTCTTTAAGAATTTCGTAAAGCGCCGCGAGAAGGCGGGGGTGGGTGGTGGCGGCTTTTTCGGGGGCGAGAGCGGCGACAAGGTTGGGCTTTACCGCGATAAGCGAGCCTTTTTTAATAAAATCAATTCCGCCGAGATCGGAAATAACCTTCTCCAGCGCCGCGCGGCAGGTTTGTTTGTCGTAACTTTTACAGCTTGCGATAGATATTTTCGGCATTTTTACACCTTTTTAACTTTTTCTGAGTATAGCACTCTTTTAAAAAGCTGTCAAGTAATGCGGGGCTGTGTTTTTGGGTTTTTCCGGGATATGCCGCGGGGCAATTTAGTTAAACATAAAAAATAATACAAAATAACGCAACAACAAAACTTGACAAAGCGGGGCGCGGGTTTTATACTACAAACAGAACCCAAAATCAGAGAAAGGAGCGAAATTTATGGAAGCAACAACCCCCCGTCTTGAGGGAACCTTCGTTCAGCCCTCGCTTGTGGACAAATGGGAGACGGCGCAGTGGGAGGAGCACTACGACCTGCTGCTTGAAGCCGGGATTGATATTATGATTCTCCAGTGGACGGCAATGACCCCGAACGGCGACTTTTCCTATGTGGGTTATGATTCGGCTTACGCGGCGGATCACACCACCCCCAACCTTAGGATAAGGCCGAACTATGTGGGTTCGGCGCTGGAGGCGGCCGAAAAAAAAGGCGTAAAGGTTTTTCTCGGGCTTAACTTCGCCGACGAGTGGTGGAGCGGCTCGTTTAGAAACGACGACTGGATTGATTCGCAGGTAAAAGCAAACAACGCCATGGCGGACGAGTTGTATAACAAGTATAAGCGTAAATACCCAAACGCCTTTTACGGCTGGTATTGGTCTTGGGAGATGTATAACGACACTAACGGCGACGAGAAATGGTGGGCGAAAATGCTTAACAAGGCGCTGTCGCACTTCACTTCCCTTGACAAGTCGCTCCCGGTGCTTATGTCGCCGTTTATAAGCGGTTATCTCAATAAAACCCCAAAAGAGACCGGGCTTATGTGGAAGAGCTTTTTTGACCTTACGAATTTCAGGGCGGGGGATATTTTCTGCTCTCAGGACTCGGTCGGCGCGAGCGGCTACAAGATTGATTTTATCGAGCAGCACGTGGCGGAAATGAAAAAAGCCGCCGACACAAAGCCGTATGTGAGGTTTTGGATAAACATTGAAAACTTCAGCGGCAAGAGCGGCGAGGGCGCCGCCCCGCTTGAAAGGGTTGTGAGGCAAATGAAAATGGCGGAAAAATACGCCGAAAAGCTTATCACGTTTTCATACAGCCATTATTACCTCAGCGCGCTGAAGCCCAACTCCTACCATGAGCAGTATTTAAAATACTTAAAAGGCGAAGGTTTTTAATTTTAAAGCGTTTGCTTGTTTTCAGCGAAAAAAGCCGTGTAACACGGCTTTTTTATATTGTTATTTTATTCCAATACTGCTTTTACGGCAGGTTTCGCGTTTATTTTTTCTTGTTTTTGCCCCGCTTTAAAATTAAAACGGCGACGGCAACGGACGCGGCCAATACCGCGCCGACGGCTGAAAATATCGCGATATATTTGGCTTTCGCGCTTATTCGGCCTTTTTCTTGTTCTGAACTTGATTTGGATTCTGATGACGGGGAGGATGATTCCCCGCCGTTTTTGTCTTCGTTTAAAGTAACCCGCCGCAGCAGCTTTTGGGACACGTCTTTAATTGAAACCGCTCTGTGAGCGAAGTTAAGGTCAGATAAAATTATATCCTTAGCTCTGCCGTCCTCTAAACTCAGCATGTTTTCTATCAACCCGTTTATAATATCAGCCGCTTTTTGCTGGTTTTTCCTGTCTTCCCTGTCAAGCGACTCCAGCGCGAGGGAGGCTGTGCCGAGTTTTTCCAAAGCTTCGTTCGCCTCGCCCTCATCCATGGCGTTGTAAGGGATAAAAACATCGCTTATCCTGCCCGAAATATAGCCGAGATATTTTTCCGCGGCGAGAATCGGGTCGTAGGTCGGCGTAACCGCGGGAAGTCTGTAAATGCTTTTTGAGAGAAGCTCCCCCACCCCCCTTTGAAGGTAAAGCGCGGCGTCAAAATACCCTCCGCCATCCGAGCCCAGCGAAACGGCGGTGATGGCTTGGGAGAGTATCTCTTTGTCGTCATATGCAGGCTGATATACGCCTATGCCCATAACTAAAAACTTACCTTCGGTCAGTGCCGCTTTTTTATCCGTTTCAAGTATCGCCGCCTTATAATAAGACATGGGTTTCAAAATATCAATATATCCTTTTTCAAGCCAAACAGTATAATCTTGGTACAGCTCGTTTTTGGCGGCGGCGACCTCCGGCCCCACATCGGCTAAAAGCGTCACCCCCGGCGCTACGCTGTCGACAAGCTCTCTTACCTTGCCCACAAAATCCGTGACCAAACTCCGCCGGAAATCGCACCAGTCGCCCCAGTATTCGGCCGAGGTGTCGTATTCCGGCACAATATCGGTTTTATACGCAGCTTGGAATTTTGAAACGGTAAAGCTGTCATACCCAAAGTCATCATAGACGACGCCGGGGTAGCGTATGTAGTCGAGCTCAAAGCCGTCAAGGTCATAGCTTTCAAGAATCCAGCGGTAGGTCCCCAGCAAAAAGTCAACGCATTCGTCGTTCGCGGGGTTTAAAAAGATATGATTTGTCGCGTCCGCGAGCGTTATTCCCCCCGACGAATTGACCCCGCACCACTCTTTCTTTTTGGCGTAAACGCTGCGGCGGTAGTTTTTGTCCTTTTGCGCCCCCACGCAGAAAACCCTCACCCATGCGTTAAGCTCCATATCCCGTTTGTGGCACTCGTCAATAAAAGATTCGAGCACGTCAAAGCCGCCAAACGCGGGGTCTTGCTCAAACAGGCTGTCCTCGGGCATGGGCATGACGGTGGTGGAGCTGAATATCACCTCAAGGCTTATCGAGTTTATTCCGGTTTCAAACAGGCTTTCGACATAAAGGGCAACTTCTTCTTTTGTCTTTTGGGTGGGGCAGACCCACACGTTGCGGTATTCAACCGGGCGGCTCTCGTATAAAAGCCCGTGTATGACGGCCGCTTCTTCCTCAAGCGTCTCTATGGCTCTGACTTTTTTTGCCTCATCGGTTTCGCCCGCCGCCTCTTCCAAATCAATCCTCGCGGCGGCTATTTTGTCTTCTATTTCGCCGTAAATAAGATAGGCGAGCAAAGACTTTTGGCTTTCCATAAAGACTTCAGACGCGTCAAGCGACGCTTTGATTTTATTTATGGCGCTTTCTTCGTTATAGCTGAAAGTTATTGTTTTATTATTTTCATCGGCAGAATAAATCACTTTCATTCCCGCGACCGCGTATGACTTTAAAAAAGCCGCGCTTTTCCCATGGCCTGAAACCACAAAGCCGTCCTTTGGGATTTCGTTGTTGTTCCCGCCGACACTATACACAAAGCCGCCTCTCACCGTAACTTCGTACCCATATGTGTTTGTGCCGGTTTTTTCGCCGTAATCGCTTGTGTAGACCACCATGGCGTCGGCCCCGCGGCCTTTGTTTACCGAGTTCAGCACGGACGAAACCTCATAGTATTTGCCGTCGCCCTCCAGCGCTTTGCCCGAAACCACCACAACCATGGCGGAGGCGTTGAAGTAGACATAATCCCCGACTTCAATGTTGTCTGTTATCCACTTCCGCATTTTATTGCCCGTCGCCGAATCATGACCCGAAACCACGAAACCGCCGTCCGGAATTGTGTTATTGTTATTTGTGCCGACATAAGTGACGCGGTTGTCGCTCCCCACCACCGCCTCCGCGCCGTGCGTGTTGGTGGCGGTCGTGTTCCCGAACCGCGGGGTGTAGACCACAAGATACCCGTCGCCCCTCACCCCGTCAACCACGGTTATGTTGGCAATCGCCGTTTTTTCCCCATCCGCCGGGTCAATGGCAAAAACAAATGAAGATGAAAACACAAACGGAAAAGTTATTATAAAGCATAAAAACAGCGGTAAACCCCGTCTAATACACCGAAAACAACTCAAAGCATCTCTTTTCATTTTTATAACCATTCCTTTTTTGTTTTTATATTTGTATTTATGTGTATAATGATATAACAAATTACGCCTAAATGCAACGAAAGACGAAAATTAAAGAAAATCGTTAATTCCCAAAGTAAATTCCACAGTTGGTAGGGGGTTGAAATTAGATTGAGAAATCAGTGGAAGTTTGTTTGAGAAACACGAAAAAGAATAAAAAGAAGAATCAAAAAGCAGTATAAAATAGC
>JBAYZO010000016.1:0-30707 GCA_041672465.1 Eubacteriales bacterium | reverse complement strand
ATTGAAAGCCCCTGCCGTTGGCGTCGCCCTCTATCATTATTTCAATAAACGCCTTGTTTATCATATCCATTTCTTTTTTGCAGTCTTTATAGCGGAAATCGAGTTCTTTTCCGCCCACGATACAGTTAAGCTCGGCGAGGTCGGGGGGGATAGTCCAGTCAAGGGTGATGTTTGAAAACGGCGCCTGTGTTCCCCAGCGCGAGGGGGTGTTCACGCCGTAAATAAACGACTCGATGGCCTTTTTCACTTGGTCATAAGAAAGGTTGTCCGCCTTTACAAAGGGGGCGAGATAGGTGTCAAACGAGGAGAAAGCCTGAGCGCCCGCCCATTCGTTTTGCATTATCCCCAAAAAGTTGACCATCTGGTTGCAAAGCGTGGCGAGGTGGCTCGCCGGCGCAGAGGTTATCTTGCCGGGAACCCCCCCAAGGCCCTCCTGAATAAGCTGTTTTAACGACCAGCCGGCGCAATAACCCGTCAGCATCGACAGGTCATGCAGATGGATGTCCCCCTCGCGGTGGGCGGCGGCGATTTCGGTGTCATAAATTTCCGAAAGCCAGTAGTTAGCCGTTATCGCGCCGGAGTTTGAGAGAATAAGCCCGCCGACGGAATAAGTGACGGTTGAGTTTTCCTTGACCCGCCAGTCTTTTGAGTTGACATAACTATTGACCAGCTCTTTGTAATCAAGAAAAGTTGAGCTTAGGTTTCTTATTTTTTCGCGCTGTTTGCGGTAAAGTATATACGCTTTGGCAATGTCGTCGTAACCCGCTTTTATAAGCACGGTTTCAACGCTGTCCTGAATATCCTCAACCTGAATCTTGCCGTCTTTTATTTTCGGCTCAAAATCGCTGGTAACCTTCAGCGCTAAAAAATCAATAATATCGGCGTTATACTGCTTTTGTTTCGCGTCAAACGCAAGGCTTATCGCGTGGGCTATTTTTGAAATATTAAACTCCGCGATTTTCCCGTCCCTTTTTACAACCTGATACATTTTCGCTCTCCCCGGTTTTATTTTTTGCTTTTCTATTGTTGTTTAAAACCCAATATCTGATAACTTTTTTCATGTCTTATTGGTAAGGGTAATAATAGCATATAAAAAACGCCTTGTCAATAGGCGTTTACAATATATTGTGCAATTTTGGTGATTTTTTTTAATAACATACTAAATATTGAAGCGTTACACTCCGCGGAGCGACACAAAAGGGAGTACTTTTTCAGCGAATTTCTTTGCCTCGCCAAGCTCTTCCTTTGAAAAAGGGTGAAGATTTTCCTTTATAATATCCCCCGAATCCACAAAGTTTTGAATAAAATACGCGCCCGCGCCGTCAATTAGCTTTGCCATGTCATAAAAATCCTCCGGGTTTAGCAGCTCTTTTACCGCCGTGGTGCGGAACTCATACTTTACCCCGGAACCCAAAATAATTTTAACGCTTTCTTTAACAAGACCGACGTCGGCATCTTCGGCTCCGGTGACTTCAGGGTATTTTTCCGCCGGGGCTTTAATATCCATGGCGATATAATCCACCGCCCCACCCTCAATAAGGCGGGCGAGCTTTTGCGGGTAAAACCCGTTTGTGTCAAGCTTTACAAGAAGCCCTAAGTTTTTAATATCTTTCAAAAACCGTTCCAAGTCTTTTTGCATCAGCGGTTCGCCGCCGGTGACGCACACACCGTCAAGAACGGATTCTCTTTTTTTTAGGAACGCGAAAAACTCATCGAGCGTTATTTCCCCCCCGCCTTTCCCCAGCGCGAAAGTTGCGTTGTGGCAATACGGGCAGCGAAGGTTACACCCCGGCGTAAAAACCGTGCAGGCGACTTTCCCCGGGTAGTCGAGCAGCGTCAGCTTTTGCAGCCCCGCGATAATCATTTGCTCTCTCCAATTCCAAGGCACTTATCAAGAAGTTCCGCGGCGTGCTCCACATAGTCGCCGCATTTTCTTTTTTTATAATACTCTTTTGTTCTCTCCTCGGGCTCCGGCAGGTCGTGGACAACCTCAAGCTCAAGCAGTTCGCGGCAGAGCAGCGTGCCGTAGCGGCGCTTAAAGCTAAGCCCTAACTCCTGCACTCTTTCGTAGTGATAAGTCTTTGCCGCGGTATCTTTCGGGTCTGTGTAGCCCTCCGCCGCGCCCAGCGCCATAAAAGCCGCCGCCAGCGCCCCGCAGACTTCTCTTAGCCTCCCCATTCCGCCCCCGAACGACGAGGAAATCCGAAGTGAGGTTTCCCTGTCAAGACCCGTAACGTCGGTAAAAGCCAAAAAAACCGCTTGGGAGCAGCTATACCCCTCTTCAAAATACGCCCTCGCAGCCTTAGAATGTACGCTCATTTAAGTATCCTTTGAATGCTTGTTATGTTAAACTTTTCTAAGTTTTATTATATCACCGGGCGGAGGTTTTTTCAATATTTTATTTTAAATATTTCCGCAACTTTAGTTAATTTCAATAATATCCCCGCCGAAAAACTCCGCCTCGCTCCTGCTGTGGGTGACAAGGATTACGGTTTTTCCGGCGGTTTTTTGTTTTACGGTTTCCATAACCAGCGTTTTTGTGGCTTTGTCAAGCTCTTTAAAGGGCTCGTCAAGCACTAAAAGGTCATAATCCGCGGCAAGCGCCCGGGCAATCGCCACTCGCCGCTTCATTCCCCCCGAAAAGCGCGAGACCGGCTTTTTTACCTCGCCGTCAAGCCCAAGAGAGGCGAGAAGCTCTTCGATTTCCCGTCTCTTAAGCCGCCCGCCCGAAGAAAGTTTTACGTTTGAAATACCGCTGAAGTTTTCTGACAGCCTGTTTTCCTGAAAAACCGCCGAAAGCTTTTCCGGAACGCCCGAAAGACTGCCCTCGTCCGGGGTTTCAATGCCTAAAATAATATTTACAAGGGTTGTTTTCCCGCTCCCGGAAACCCCCATGACCGACGAGAACTCCCCTTTTTTAAAGTCGCGGGAAAAGTTTTTTAACACTGCTTTTTCCCCAAAGCTCTTGCTAATGTTTTTAAGGCTTATGCGATTGTCGTTAGTTATTTGTTCTTGGGGTTTATTCATAAGCTTTCCTTTGCTTTAATTTGTGCTTGCCAAACGCCAAACAGTTTTACCGCAGTCCCTCAAGCGTGTTTTTCAACCGTTTTAAAAGCTTGCTTTAATAAAAACACAAACAGTTTCTCAAACGCCACCGACAAGATCACGATAACAACCGTCCACGCGAGGAGATCCCCTGAGTTTAAGTACACTTTGGCGTAGTACAGCCTCTCCCCGAGCGAGCCTTCGGGTATGCCGATGATTTCCGCCGCTATTCCGGCTTTCCACGAAAGCCCCAGCGCCACCATACAGCCCGAAATTAAAAACGGCTTGACGGCCGGCAGCCAAATATAAATAAGCCGTCTTAACCAGCTTGTTCTGAAAACATCCGCCGCCTGCGTCATTTTGACGTCGATGCTTTTTATCCCCGAGAGCACGTTTGTGTAAATGACGGGGAGCGCCATTAGAAAAGCGGTAAAAGACGAAAGCGTCGACGAGCTGAACCAAATTAACGCCAGCACTATAAAAGACGCCACCGGCACCGACTTAATTGTCACCATATACGGCCAAAACAGCGCTTCGGCGATAAAAAACTTCCCCGCGAGCGCGGCAAACAGCGTTCCCAACAACAGCGCGGACAAAAACCCGAAAACTATTCTTGAAAACGAAAACCAAACCGGACTTAAAAAGCCGCCGCCTTTTAAAATCTCAAACAGCCTTTGGGCGACCTTTACCGGCGAGGCGAGGAGGAGCTTGCTGTTAACGGCGAGGGCGGCAATCTCCCAGAAAGCCGCCGCGCACAAAACAGCGATTATTTTTAAAATTGTCCGTTTACGACCCATAGTAAAAGCCGTCGCCGGGGAGGGCGCCGCCGACAGACGCGGGGTTTTGCTCATAGAGGATGCGCAAATAGCCCGACAGCGAATCCTTCATTTCCCCGCCCGTGATAAACGTGAGATTGCAGTAGGGAATTGCCTTTTTGGCGATAGCCTCCGCGACTATATTGTATTTGTCAACCAAAAAAGCTCCGTCGTCAACATTCGCCGCGACAAAAGACGCGGACGCCGACGCTTCAGCGATAAAATCCGCCACCGCCTGCGGGTTTTTCTCTGCGAAGTCAGCCCTCACCGCCACCACGCTGGTTATAAAGCTGCTGCCGTTGTCAAGCTTGTTCCACTCGTCGTTGAGGTTTATGGCGATTTCCAGCCCCTCGACGGCGTTTTGCGCCACCGTCACATAGGGCTGCGGGAGCATGGCGATACCCGTCTCCTGAGCCGAAAGCAGCGCAACCGCTTCTGTGGGCTCGGATTTCCACTCTATCGTAAGGTCGCTTTCAGGGGAAATATTGTTTTGCTCAAGCAAATATTTAAGCCCGTATTCGGGGGTGGAACCCTTGCCGGTGGCGTAAATTGTCTTGCCTTTGAGGTCTTCGAGCGAGTTTATTTCCACGCTCTTTGACACGATATAAAGCACACCGAGAGTGTTTATGGCGATAACCTTTATTTGCCCCTCGGTGTTGTTATACAGCACGGCGGCGAGGTTTGCCGGGATGGCAGCGATATCAAAGTCACCCTTGATAAACTTTGGGGTTATCTCGTCGGCGGAACCCGCTATGGTGAATTTATAGCTGTTTTTTGAAGTTTTGTTTTCGTTTTCTTCCATTAACTTGACAAGTCCTATGGAAGTGGGTCCCTTTAGCCCCGCTACTTTAACTGTTAACGCCGTTTCGGTTTTGCTTGAGTCGCTCTCCGGGGCGCTTTCGTCGTTCCCGCCGGAGCAGGAAGAAAGCGAGAAAACAAGAATCGCGGCAACAAGAAATACTCCGAGGAGAATTGACAAATATCTTGCCGGGTTTAGCTTTTTCATTGGAATATTAACCTTTCCGCAAAGGCCGCCGGGCGGCGGGATAGCCCCGCCTTTTTTGCCTTTGCCTGTTTGAAATTTTAACGCGCGCGGTAATTTTTATCCGCGCAGGCTTATTCTACCCTTATTTTTACAATATTTCTGTTGCATTTGCAACAAACGCAAAAATAATACTTTAAAAGCCTATTTCAAGGGCTTTTGATTTTTAAAGATAAACCTACAAATATTTAATTGTTTAAACAAACTTGTTTCCTTGACAATAAAATCTAACCGTCATATAATGAGTTATAAAATTACTGAAAGGTCGGTTAACTTATTATTGCTTTAATTATCAGACTTTTACCCATAACAGGTGACGGGCGGGTTAAAGCAAAATAAAACTAAAAAGTGGAAGTTGTTTATTCGCCGTCGGCTTTTGATTTGGCTCTTAACCTTTTCTACGCGAAAAACGCCCTTGAAACAGGCGAAAGATCGGTTCATGTCTTTAGCTTTAAAGCCGAATATAACAGAAGTCTTATAGGCGGGGTCACCGTGAGGAAACGAAAAAATATCTTTGTGCTTGACTATATCGCGGTCGAGGCTGAGTTTAGGCGCAATAAAATCGCCTCTTCCCTGCTAAGGCTTGCTCTTGAATCAGCGGCGGAAAGAGGGATAACAGAGCTGTTTTTTGTTACAAAAGCAAAAGACTTTTTTATTAAAAACGGCGCTGTTGCCACAGAAGATAACTCTTTTCTCATGCGCGAATGCCTTGACTGCCCTCAGCGCGGCGAAACATGCTCCCCACTTTTAATGAAATTTAACATTAACACCAAAAATGAAACGAAATGAACTTATTCTCCTTAAAGCGAACCTCCTTTGCCGGGGGCTGAGGGCCTCTCCGGCCGCCAAAGCCGCGCTGCTGCGCGACTACCCGCATTTTTTTGACAAAGGCTTTATCGACGCCGCGAACCTTAATATATTAGGCTCTAACCTTTGTGTATCCACAAATGAAAAATTTACCTTAAACTCCCCCTACACGCTTTTTTACAGAGGCGGTTTATATTTTATAGAGGCATTTGGCAAAGAGGTTATAGTTAACTTTTTTGGCAACCTGCCGAAGACAGGCACGATCCTTGACAATATCGCGCGGCTTCACGCCGAAAAAACCATAAATATTTGGCCGTCCACCTCCTGCTGCTTTGACCTGCCGTCCCAAAAATGCGCGTTTTGTTCGCTTGAGCGGAAAGATATCAAGCCTATCGACGCCGATTATCTTGCCGAATCAATTGAAAAACTGCTTAAAAAAACCCCCGGATTTACCCTTAACTTTTCCGGCGGGACATATTTTTCCCCCGACAACATGGCGCGCTATTGGATAAGCCTTGTTACAAAAATAAGGGCTTTTTCGGACACCCCCATCGCCATTGAGCTGGCGCCGCCGTCGGATTTGTCGCTGATAGACGATTTAAAGAACGCCGGCCTTAACGCCATTATTATGAACCTTGAAATTGCCGACGAGTCGCTCCGCGCCAAGGTTTGCCCGGGGAAATCCGCCATTACAAGGCCGCAGTATTACAAGGCGTTTGAAAGGGCGGTGGAGCTTTTCGGCTGGGGGCAGGTGTCAAGCGTGCTTATCGCCGGAATACAGCCGAAAGAGGATATTATCCGCGAATGCGAGATTATGGCAAAGCTCGGCGTGTTCCCCACCATTATGCCGTTTCGGCCGGTGGACACCTGCGGGCTTGCGGAATCCCCCGCCTGCTCCCCCGAAGACCTCATTTACATGAGCGAAATTTTAGGCGGGCTGCTCCGCGAATATGACCTCGCGCCGCGCCGCCAAGAGGGCTGCACCAAATGCGGCGGCTGTTCGATTGAAAACGACTGTTTTGAGACAAAAGAAGTTATTAATTTTTAGTTTATAAAAACATTAACGCTTAAAACAAGGAGGTTTTTATGTCCCCCACAACCGAAACAAAACAAACTCCAAGCCCTTGGGAAGAGAGATTCGGCTGGTACCACTATACCGGCAAAGCGGTGTATGAGCTTTCCCAAAAAGACCTTGAGGAAACGGCGAAGCGCTACTCCGAGGCGGGGATAACCGCGGTGATACTGTTCGGCGCGCATTTTCGGTTTTCCTTTTGGGCGTACTGGAGCGATATCGAAGACTTTATAACCCGGCTCACAAAGGCTTTTCATAAAATTGGGATCAAAGTCATCGAGCATCACTCAAGCCACCTGACCTACAAGCCGCTTGAGGAAGATTTTTGGAAAAAGCGCGAGACCCGCGGGGATTTTGTCGGGTTTTTAAATTTCCCCGTCACTTCGCAGTCAAACCCCGTGTTAGGCGGGGAGAACCTTGACTCTTTTGCCCAGATTGACGGGTCTACCGGAAAACCCTGCCTTTCTTCATATATCCATACCGAAGGGAAAAACATGGATTGGATATTCCGCCACTACAACGGGAACGCCCACTGTTTCAACCATCCCGCCTATGAAAAGGCTTATTGGGGTCATGTCAGGAATATCATTGAAAAAGCCGGCGTTGACGGCATGATGAACGACGATGTGCAGTGGTTTGGCGGCGGCAACGCCTGCGCCTGCGAGTATTGCCGCAAAAAGTTTAAGGAAGAGACGGGTTTTGACCTGCCCTACCCCGAAGATTGGGAGGGGTTTTACGAAAACTATGAAAACCCCGAATACATAGCATGGAAAAAATTCAAAAAGAAGTCGAGCGGCGACTTCCACCGTCGGATGGACGAGAGATACGCTTCTATCGGTTACAGGCCGCTCCGCCCCGCTTACTGCGCGGAGGTTATCCCCTTTGACACCACCTGTTATGGATTTGAGGCGGCGAGCGAGCTTTGGGACTATATTTTTCAGGAGTGCTGCGGGATAATAAAACACTCTTATATTTGTTTCGCGGCGGAGGCCGTCCACCGCTACGCGCTGGCACAGCGGAAAGGCGTGCCGTCAATGGCGCTCTTGTACCCCCGCACGCAGGACTCCGTATACGCTTCTTGGGCGCTTTGCAGGTCATGGGGTCAGCTCTATACCGGCACCGGTTCATGGGAACAGATTTACTCCGTCACCGGCGAAAAAGTTGGAAAAAGTTTTGAAAAACCCTACCGCGATTTTGAAAAAACCCATGAAACGCTGTTTAAAAACCCCAAAAAGCAAAGCGACGCCTCGTTTTATTTTTCCGAGTACACCCGCGACTACGCGGACAAAAACTCGCCGCAAAAATATATGAAACCCTATTTGTCATTTCTTGAGTCCGCTTATGTGAGCGGGATTTCCTCCGATATGGTGTTCGGCGGCGACGACATAGAAACGCTTTTGTCCCACCGCGTAATAATCTTGCCGTATATCGCCATGATTTCTGACAAAGAGGCGGTAAAGCTTAGAGAGGCGGCTAAAAACGGCGCCACGCTTATCGTGATAGGCCCGTTTGCCGAAAAGCGCGAAAACTCTTCCCCCCGCCCGTTTTGCGAAAGGCTCAAACTGCTTGGGTTAAAATCCGCACTTGCGGAAGAGGAATATATTGGAGCCGAGGAGATTTCGGGAACAATATTTAAACACGCGATTTCAAATGTGGTTATAAAAGAGCCCAAGGGAGAAGTTATCGCCAAAGGTGAGCACGGGGAGGCGCTCGCGGTAAAAGAAAGCGTGGGAAAGGGTAGCGTGATATATCACCCCGCCGACGTTTCGTTCCACCCCATTCAGCCCGCCGTTTGGGTAAAAGAGGCAAAAAACCCCGCGGACAGGTCTTTTGTGGGTGAAATGCGGGAGGGCAACGGAAGACTTTTAAAAACCCTGCTTGGAAAACAAGTTGTCTTCGCCGACGACGGAGATATTCTTTCCTCATTGTTTAAAGTGCGAAATGGGTTTTCGGTTCATCTTGTAAACACAAAAGATATGCTGCCGAGCAAAGACACAATCGCCTCCACAGCGGATGTTATCCCCGCTTTTTCGGAAGAAGGCGGGAAAACCGCAAGTTTTAATGTGTTTGTCGGTTTACAAAAGGGTGTTGTCAGCGGAGCCGTTTTGTATTCCCCGGAATTTGAGGGCGGGGTTAAAATTGACTTTGATTTTTCAGAAAACAAATCCGCTTACCGGCTTAAAATCCCCGGAGGGGTGTTTAGCGGTTATGGACTGCTGCATATAAAAGTTTAACGCCAACCGCCAAAAAAATTGTTTTTACCCGTGTCTAATATATGCCTGTAATCACATTCGACAAATTTCGGCATATACTGCTAAGGATGGATAGGATTTGAACAGTTAATTATTCAAAATCCAAAACATCCACTCCACTACGAAAGGATGGGCATAGACATGGAAGAAAACACCGCGCTTCCCTACGAAGACGATGAAACAGCCGAGCCCGCCCCGCATAACAAATCGGCGGGAGAGATATGCGGAGAAAGCCTTGACGAAAAGGCCAAAAGCGCGTCCCCCGTTCAGATAACGTTTACGCCGGAAGGGGTCACGGTCACCCGCCCAATTACCATTGAGTATGGCTCCGACTACAAATTTTACGATATCGGAGACGTTTATATCGACTCGCTCGGAAGAGTTTTGGACTTGTCGCTGACGTTAAAACGGATCGCCCCTTGCAGAGAGGTCGCAATAGGTATCTCGCTTAATGAGCTTGACTTCTTCGGCCACGAGCACAGGCGGGGATTTAAAGCAATCCGCTACCCCGGCCATCCTTGCGGCTGCCGCGACGTTAAGATAAGGTGTATCCGCTGGGTGCTGCCGGAGTTTTACGACGAAATGGGCTCGCCCGGGGCAATTTGCAACGCCAGAAAATTTGTGGCGCGGGTCACCGCCAATTATATCACTACAAATGTTCCGATTTGCTGCTAAGGCAATTAATTTAAACTTTTCTATTAAAACAAAAGCGCGGAGGGTAACCTCCGCATTTTTTTGTTCTGATTCCGCCGCCGCCGTTCCTTGCGGAGGATAACCTCCGCATTTTTTGTCAGACGCCTCCGACGCCGCGGTCTTTTTTGTGTTGTAATGACCGTTTTGATATGTTATAATTATATTAGAGAACCCATTGTTGATGCGTTCTTAACCGGTTTTACCGTTTTTTGCGATAAGCCGCTCATAATAGTATAAATACTGCTGGGCAATCCCGCCGTAAGGCGAAAAAATACTCTCGTCAAAATTGTCTCCGTAATACTTCTCCACCGCCTTTTTTATCCACACGTCTTTTGGGAAGGCTTCCAAGAAACCATAGCCAAACAGCAGCGCGCAGTCGGCGACTTTTCCCCCCACGCCTTTCAGCCGCGTCAGATATTCCCGAGCTTCGGGGTATTCCATTTTTTCCGCCGCGTCTAAGTCTATCTCGCCGGAGTTTATTCGCCTTGCCGCGTCAAGGATATATTTTTCCCTGAACCCGGCTCTTATAACTTTCAGCTCTTCCTCGCCAACACCCGCGATAACGCTTACATCCGGGAATGAAAACGCGCCGCCGATATCGTTTCCAAAGTTGCGGCAGAGGGTTGAAATAATGCTTTTAATCCTTGGTATGTTGTTGTTTTGGGAAATTATAAACGAGCAGAGCGTCTCCCACTTGTCCTGTCTTAAAACCCTCAGCCCTTTTGAAGACCCCACCGCCCTTGCCATAACTTTGTCCCGGCAGAGCAGTTTGTTTACCTCCGAATAATCGCGTTCCAAATCAAAGTAATTCTTCCATATCTCGTCGTATTCCCTCTCTCCTACCCCGCGGAGGATTACAAAACCGTCTTTTTCAAAAAGACTGAGTTGCCGCCCAAAGGCGATGCCGGAAAACCCGCTGTCTTTTTTCTCAAAGCGGAAGCATTGCCCGCATAAAAAGGTTTTCTCAAGCGAAAAAAGCCCATCCGCGGTTATGTAAACGCCGTCATTTTTAAAATAAACCATAAGACAAAAAACTTTCTTTAAATAAATATTTGGAGAATAGCATTTTATGAAAACAAAAATTTCATCGCTTTTAATCGCGTTGATTATGATGCTTTTTTTGGCGGCTTGCGCAAATAACGCGGATGAAAATAATAACGCAAAGGATACAGAAATTATGTATGACGCTTCTTCCGAAATCATTGAAATAAAATCTTTTGACGGATATATGCTCAAAGGCAGACTCACTGTGCCAAAGGGAGCGAAAGATGTTTTAAAGTTAGTGATTTTCGTAAATGGCTCGGGGGCTAATACATATCTTAACCGCCGCGCAGGATTTAACTACTTTGACACTTTCGCCGATGAATTTTCAAATCTTGGCATTGCGTTTTTTTCATATAACACAAGAGGGGTTGATTTGGGGAATAACTCCCCGATGTATAACGAAATAAACGAAGAAGAGTATAAAACTTACTTGCCTTTAAATTCGGTTGAGGATATTTACTGCATGATTAACGCAATAAAAGAAAATGAACGCTTGAAAAACTGCAAAGTATATTTGTTGGGGTGGAGCGAGGGTACAATTATTGCGCCGTTGGTTGCGGAAAAATATCCTGACAAAGTAGACGGATTATTTTTAGCCGGTTATGCAAATCAAAATTTGAAAGACATTTTAATTTGGCAAAATACCGGCGGTTCATCATATGCATGGTTCAGCGGTAATTTTGAAACAGACGAACAAGGACGTATAAGTAAAGAAGCATTTTTAGCTGACCCGAACGGTCAAATTGCAACCGAATTACAAAATACCCCCTTTGAAGTTTTTGATGTTAATAACGATGGTTACATAGACGAAGAAGATTGTACCACTCGCGTTACGGGTATTATGGGAGATCATCTTAATGAAATACTTGCCGCTATTGAACGAAAGGATGACGAATGGATTAAAACTAATTACGGCGGCGGTTTAATTCCATTAACGTCAGCTTGGTTCTCGGAACATTTTACCTTGCGGAGTAACATGGAAGTATTACCGAAATTGGATTTACCTATCTATATTTTTCACGGCACATTAGACATGAACGTCGATGTGAGGGAAGTATATAAAGTGAATGAAAAGTTTAAGGAGTTAGGTAAAACTAATTTAACGATAAACGTCTTTGAAAATCATAATCATGACTTGAATTTTACGGATATTATCCGGAAAAAAGAAATGTCTGTGGGGTTTCAAGCGATATTCAATTCAATAAACGGAATGTAATATGTAAAGGCGCGCATTGTAATCAGCTGCCACGAAAGGAACGATATAAAAATGGAAGAAAAAATCTATACCATACCGGTAAACGAGGAATTTGAAAAAAGCGGGGACTGCCCGTTTTGCAGACTGTATAAAAAGCTTGAGAGCAACGAGATATCGCTTATCACCGGCGCGTCGATGATGGAACCCGATATCCGCATAAAAACAAACGAGATGGGGTTTTGCAAAAAGCATTTTGAGAAAATCTGCGCCACCAAAGAAAAACTCCCCGTGGCGCTGGTGATTCAAACGCATCTCGACAAACTTCGCGGCGACCTTAAAAAAGGTCCGCTAACGCTTGATTTTTCGCAAAAAGTCATAAAGCGGCTTGAAAAGCTTGAAGACGACTGCTATGTGTGCGAGAGAATAAACCGCCACTTTATAAGGATGACTGAAACTGTCTGCCTGCTTTTTGAAAAAGAAAAAAAGTTCAGGGAAATGTTTGCTTCCCAAAAAACCCTTTGTCTTCCCCACCTTCTTCTTCTTCTCCAAACCTCAAGGAACTTCAGCCCCAAAAAAACCCGCCGGTCGCTTGAAATGGCGGCTCTTGAGCTTTCGGAAAAAAATCTGAACGAGCTTTACGACGATATCTCCCTCTTTTGTAAAAAGTTCGACTACAACCATAAAGACCTCCCTTGGGGGGATTCAAAAGACGCTATCGAAAGGTCACTTAAATTTATAACTTCCGATATATAGAGGTTTACATAACAAGCGCGTAATCTGCGCTAACCGAATTATGAAAATATGTTGTCCACAGGGTGAGTCAGGGAATTTTTAGCGTAAATCGGGTTATATAAAGGCTTTTATCAAGACTTACCCACATTTTCCACAGGGTTATCCACAGTTCCGCGCCGATATTATGTTAATACAGTTTGTCCACCTGATATGCTCAAACGCCCAGCGAGGCATACGCGTTTTGGTTTTTTTGGGAAATATTTCCCGCCAAAAGCTCAAAAAAACCCTGCGAGGCAATCATCGCGGCGTTATCCCCGCAAAGGGAAATCGGCGGCATAAACAGCTCTGCCCCGTGTTTTTCACAGAGCATGGTGACGCTTTTTCTAAGGTGCGAATTCGCCGCCACGCCGCCGGCGAGAACTAAAGGGAGTTTTCCCTTTTTAATAAAAAGCCGTTCGAGCCGGTCAGTTATTGCCTTTACCAAAGTAAAGGTAAAGGACGCGGCGATATCGGCTTTTGTTTTTTGGTCAAGGCATTGTTCCCCGCCATTGTTCGCGACATAATTGATAAGCGAGGTTTTAAGGCCGGAAAAAGAAAAGTCAAACTCATGCCCTTCCACCCTTGGGGAGGGGAAACCAACCGCCCCCGGGTCGCCTTTTTCGGCGAGCGTATCCATTGCCGCGCCGCCGGGATAAGGCAGCCCCAAAACCCTTGCCGCTTTGTCAAACGCCTCCCCCGCCGCGTCGTCGCGGGTGGAGCCGATTGTGGAATAAACGGCGTAATCTTCGACTTTAATAAGCGAGGTATGCCCCCCCGACACCACAAGCGCGAAAAAAGGCGGCTTTGGCGAGGGGCGGGTGAGATAATTCGCGGCGACGTGCCCGCGTATGTGGTGAACGGGAACAAGGGGAACGCCAAGGGCATACGACAACCCTTTCGCAAACGAAAGCCCCGCCAAAAGCGCTCCTATGAGCCCCGGGGCGTATGTCACCGCCACCGCTCCTATATCGCAAAGCTTAACGCCGGATTTTTCAATCGCTTCCGCCACAACGGCGCTTATCGATTCCGCGTGAGCGCGGGAGGCGATCTCCGGAACAACCCCGCCGTAAAGTGAATGGACGTCCACTTGGGACGCCACAACATTTGATAAAAGCTTTACCCCGTCCTCTACCACGGCGGAGCTTGTCTCGTCACAACTCGTCTCAATGCCAAGAATAAACATTTAAATAACCCTTATACCTTTTGATTTTAGCTTTTTTCGGCTGTTTTTCAGTCCAGCTCAAGTGACATTATAAAGGCGTCTCCGCCTTTGTAATAGCCCTTGCGAACCCCGCGTTTCTCAAAGCCAAAGCCCGCGTAAAGGCGTATGGCGGGGTGGTTTGTCCCGCCCACTTCAAGAAAAGCCTTTTTTGCCCCGTTTGCTTTGGCAATATCAATCAACCCGCCGAGCAGCAAAGAGGCGGCTTTTTTTCGCCTGAAGTCTTGGCTGACCGCGATATTGGTGATAACGCACTCGCCGCCGCCGATATAACAGCCCCCCACTCCGACAAGCTTTTCTTTTAAAAACGCGCCCAAATAAACCCCGCTTGGGTTTTTGACAAACAAAGAAAGCTCGCTCTCGCTCCATGGGGTTTTATCTTTGAGAGAGCTTTTTTCTATTTCCGCGGCGGCGTTTACCTCGCCGGGCTGCACCCGCCGTATTATTAAATCAGATTGCTGGTCTAACTGTCTTCCCATAACCGATATGTCACAATATAGGGGCAGAGATATGACAGCATACTCCCCCTGTCATACAAATAATTAAGGCCGTTCAAGTCGCGCCAGAACACTATTTCATAGTAAAGCCCGGGGAACTCCGCCGAAAGCAGGCGTATATGAACCGTGTAGTCGGTTTCCATTTCAGCCTGAACGGGCGGGGTATCCCGCACGGGGTCGCCAAGCGTCATCGCGTCGCGTATGGCATAGGTGTAGGGGCTGTCGTCCTGAACGTCATCCCGCGCGGCGGCGGATTCGTTAAGATACTTTTTTTCGGCCACGAAATGGTCTACATACAAAGACTTTTCCCCCTCAAGGTAAAGAAAAGCGGCAATCGGGTAAAAGTTATTTATCGTAACGTCGGGCTGGCTTTCCGCGCGGTAGACAAACGGCAGCTCGGGGTCGTTATCGCATAAAAAAACTTCGGGATTTTCAAAGGGGATCTCGCAATACTCGTTGCCGTTTTGATCCTTAGCCCAAACCTTGCCCACTTTAAGGGCAAAAACCGCTCTGCTGCAAAGCGTATAGCCTATGCCGTTTTTGGGGTCGTCAAAGCCGTTGTCGTTAGACTTAACCTTTATTACATCGGAACAAGAACAAAGCCCAAATAAAAATACAAGGCAAAGCGTCAGCGCGGCGGCAATTTTTATTTTTGTTTTTATTTTATTTGATTTAACAATCATTTCGCTGCCCTTTTTTTAATTTTTACGCGTATTTTTCAGCAAATCAATAACCCATCTGACCCATGCTGTCGTCATTTTCAATCCAGTCGGAAACAACATAAGCGGTATATGTAAAGTCGGTTTCCCTAACAAACACCCTTTTGATTCCGGCGTTGATTATAAGCCGCTTGCACATCTGGCAGGAGCACACGCCGCTTACCAAACCTCCCGCCCTTGGGTCCACGCACACCAAAAACATATCGGAGTCTATCATTATCTCACGCGGGGCGGCGATAATGGCGTTTGCCTCGGCGTGGACGGAGCGGCAGAGCTCGTATCTCTCCCCGCGGGGGATGTTAAGCCTGTCGCGCAGGCAATATCCCATGTCGCTGCAGTTTTGTCTTCCTCTCGGGGCGCCGTTGTAGCCCGTTGACACGATGGAATCGTTTTTAACAATAATCGCCCCGAAGTTCCGCCTAAGGCAAGTGGACCTCTTGGCGACTGTCTGGGCTATATCGAGATAATAGTTTGGTTTTGAAAGCCGCTCCATGCGCATAACCTTTCACTTTCGCTTATTTAACGCTAAGCTTGTTTTAATTATTCGGTACGGTTAGTATAGCATTTTCAACCCTTAAAATCAATAGAAAGCCTAAAAATAAAAGCGGCAAAATGTCAAAGCCGTTTTAGCTCTGACATTCTGCCGATTTTGTTTAAATAAGCGTTATGCCAAGGTTTTATTTACGCCGGATAAAACTAAGAATTATTTTTTATTTAGTATTTCTTTTGACTATAACCGCGCCCGCCAAGGCAATGGCGGAAATAAGCGCAAGGGCTACAAAGCCGGAGTCGCCTGTCGGCGGGGTTTCGGGTTCGCTGGTTTCAGCTGGAACGGAGGGTTCCTCGGAGGGTTCCTCGGAGGGTTCCTCGGAAGGTTCATCGATCACGCTTGAAGTGGCGAACACATCGATTTCAGAACCCCAGACATAGTTTGTAGCTTTGGCGACAATTTTTACATATCTCGCGGAGACGTCCTCGTCAAGCATAAGTAAAAAGTCAATAGCCGAGCCGCCGTCAGCCGCGGGTTCCTCGCGAACAATAGCGTCTTCAACCGGTACGAGCCCGGCCGAGGTGTATGTTTCGCCGTCCTCTGAATAGAGATACTCAACCGAAACAGGGGCCGCTACGCCGTAAAAGCCGTAAAATGAGTCAAAGCTAAAGCCGCAGACAGATTCAACTTCCTCAAGGTCGACAACGATTTCCGCGGTAAGCGCCGCAAACGCGCCCAACGCCATGTATTCAACGCCGGAGCTGGAACGGATTCCATCGGTGAGCCTTTGTCTCTCGCCTTGGTCGCCGTCGCCGTAGCCGCCGTCGTCATCGGCGGAATAGCCGTAGTTTTCCGACTGAACGTCGCTCAGCGACACGGTGTAATGTTTGCCTTCGGCGATATTTACAGGGGCTTCCTCTTCCGCCAGCGCGGTGACGCTCGCTATCGTGACCAAGCAAGAAACTACCAATAAAAACGCGAGAAAAAGCGAAAATGTTTTTTTCATAGCCAATCTCCTTAAAATTATAAATATTTCAAATAAAAATACTTGTCGTTAAATTTATTATATAACTTATTTGGTAAAAGTCAATACTAAAAACTCAACTTTTTAACAAGCCGTGAAAAAGACCGCGTTCGCGGCCTTTTTCAATATGGATATATCTGTTCTGTTTATCTTCTTTTAATGACTACGGCGCCGGCAAGCGAAACAGCGGATATGACAAGGAGAGCAATAATGCCGGCGTCGCCCGTGGGGGGCGCGGCGGGTTCGCTGGTTTCAGCCGGAACGGAAGTTTCGGCGGGGGGTTCTGAAGGTTCCTCATCGCTGGGGACTTCAATAACGTCGGGGCCTTCGACAACAACCTCAAGGGTTTCAATAATAACCTCGGCGCCGCCGACTGAGAATATCTCTAAATAAGTAAAGGATAATTCGTCCTTTTCAATAGGAAGCTTGCCCATATAACCCGCCGCTTGGGTCCAGTCACAAAAAGCAAGTTCGGAAAACGGAAGTTCAAATTCATAAACCCCGTGGGTGATAAGGTCGCCGGCGGTGTCATATGAAACGTCTTCCAAAAAGTGATGTACAAATACCTCGTTTATTGAGCCGGAAGCTTCAGAATCCGAGGTGAGTATGCGGATCGAAGTGCCGCCCGACCCTTTGAGTTCAAACTTAACTCTAAGCGTTGCCTTTTCAACCTCAAAGGTATAGGGTACTTCATATTCAAGGGTGACTTTTGGCCACTGCTCGTCTGCCTTGACGGTGAGTCTGCCGTTTTCGTCAAAAGTCGCGGTGGCGGTAACGCCGTTAACTTCGGTATAGGTAATTTCCGCGTCTTCCGAAATAAGGTTATAAACGGTCTCAGGGCCTTGTTCCGCAAAGGCGGTGAAGCTCGCGAAGCAAGCGAAAACCAAGAAAACAGCTATAAAAAGCGAAAATGTTTTTTTCATGCGAATCTCTCTCCTTAATTTAAAATTAAAAACCGATTGTTTTTTTCAGTATAACAAACTATACTAATTTTGTCAACCGTTTTAGCACAATTATTTAATAAATTTTTTATTTTTTCCGCGTATCGCTCGCTTGCGGGAAAAAGCCGGAAAAGCGTAAAAATCCTATTGTTAAAATACATAAATATATTGTAGAATAACCGCAAAAATTTAAACTGAATGTATTGTATTTTCTCCGGGAATATGCTATACTCACTCGGTGCGGGCAAAACCGCCTTAAGCTAACAAAAAACAGCAGGAGGCTTTATAAATGGCACTTTCCAAGGAACAGTTAAAGCAAAAAGAAAAGGAACTGACAGCGTTTATCGCCAAACACAAGGGCGACCCCGGCCCGATAATGCCGGTAATGCAAAAAGCCGAGGAACTTTTCGGCTACCTTTCTTTTGAAACGCAGTCGATTATAGCGGAAGGGCTTGGCGTCCCTGTTTCAGAAATTTATGGTATTGCCACATTCTACGCCCAGTTTTCACTAAAACCAAAGGGCGAGCATGTCATAAGCGTATGCACAGGCACCGCCTGTTATGTCAAGGGCGCGCAGGCGATTCTTGATGAAGTTGAAAAAGTTACCGGCATTTGCGCGGGGGAAACCACCGCCGACGGCCGCTTTACAATACAGGACACCCGCTGTCTCGGCTGTTGCGGGCTGGCGCCGGTGATGGTCGTCAACGACGACGTTTACGGGCGGCTCGTACCGGAGGACGTGACCGGGATTCTTGCCAAATACAAATAATTTTTAAAGGTTAAGTGGGGAGAAATGAAAATTTCCGAAATTGCTAAAATTCTTAACGGCAGCGTTCTGTGCTGCGGTGAACATACCTGCGGCGAGGTTTTTTCGGCCTGCGGCAGCGACATGATGAGCGATGTGCTTGCCTATGTTAAGAATCAGGCGCTCCTCCTCACGGGGCTTGTCAGCCCGCACGCCATACGCACCGCCGAAATGATGGATATGAAATGCGTGGCGTTTGTAAGGGACAAAACCCCGGGCGAGGACATACTCGCTCTTGCCCGAAAGCACGGCATTGTGGTGATAAAAACCCCGCTGCGGATGTATGAGGCGTGCGGTCTTCTCTTCGCGGGGGGGCTTCGCGGCGACATTGATACAGACATAAACGCGGGCGTTTGCGGTTGATAGCTATATGGCCGAAAAATATCTGACTTACGAATATAATATCGACGGCGAAAACTTCACCACGGCGGGCGAGGCGTCGGTTAACTTAAAGCGGGTGCTCCGCCGTATCGGGTTTGCCCCGGAAGTTATCAAAAGGGCGTCTATCGCCATGTATGAGGGCGAGATCAACATGGTCATCCACGCCGGCGGCGGGGTGGCGAGGGTTAATATTTACGAAGATAAAATAGTCATAACCCTTGACGACAACGGGCCGGGTATCGCGGATGTGGAATTGGCGATGAAAGAGGGCTACTCCACTGCTCCGGATAAAATCCGTTCCATGGGTTTTGGGGCGGGCATGGGGCTCCCAAATATGAAGCGCAACGCCGACAAGCTTGAAATTTCCACCCGCCTTGGCGAGGGAACGACCATAACCATGACAATTACAGTTGCAGCAACAGCAACGGCAAATGATTAATTTGCGGTTATATCAACCATATCATATAATTTATTACTTTGGAAAGGGGCGCTGACGGCTTATGGCTGTATATAAGCATTCCGTGTCGCTTGACATTGAAAAATGCAAAGGCTGCACACACTGCCTTAAACGCTGCCCGACAGAGGCGATAAGAATAAGAGACGGGCACGCGACAATCGACCCCGACCGCTGTATCGACTGCGGCGAATGTATAAGGCAATGCCCCCACAACGCTAAAAAAGCCATTTACGATAAACTTTCCTCGCTCCCCGCGGATAAATACCTCATCGCTCTCCCCGCGCCCACGCTTTACGGGCAGTTTGAGCGGCTTGACGACCTTGACCACCTTATCAAGGGGCTGCTCGACATAGGTTTCGACGACGTGTTTGAGGTCGCCTGCGCGGCGGAACTCATCACCGAATACACAAGGCGTTTTTTGGCGAGGGACGACATTGTCCGCCCGGTTATAAGCTCCGCCTGCCCCGTGGTGGCGCGGCTTGTGTCGCTACGTTTCCCCACGCTTGTAGGGAATCTTATGCCTATCCTCCCGCCCATCGAGCTCGCGGGCAGGCTGGCAAGGGAAAAGGCCAAAGCCAAAAACCCATCGCTTAAAGACGGGGATATTTTCACCGTGTTTATCTCCCCCTGCCCGGCTAAGGTGAGCTATGTTAAAAATAACCTTGTGGGGGGGGTCTCAAGCGTGGACGCCGTTGTGGCGATAAACGACATTTATTTTGAGCTTTTGTCGGTTATGGAAGACAGAATTACATCGGTTCCCTATTCCCGCACGGGGATGATAGGCGTGGGCTGGGCGACAAGCGGCGGCGAGTCGTCCGCTCTTATGAACGACCACTATCTCTCCGCCGACGGCATTGAAAACGTAATTAAAGTGCTTGAGGACCTTGACACCTCAGAACACCCCAACCTTGATTTTGTGGAGCTGAACGCCTGCAGCGGGGGCTGCGTCGGCGGGGTGCTCGCGGTGGAAAACCCCTATGTCGCCCGTGTGCGGCTAAGGAACATAAAGAGATACCTCCCCGTCTCGCAGGCGCGCCCGCCCGAAGACGCCGGGGGCGCCGGATTCCCCGATGAATATAAAATAAACCTCGGTGTTATACAAAAACCGATTTCCTCGCTCAACCCCGATATCAGGCAGGCGATGGATTTAATGGCGGATATAGACGAAATTTTTAAAACACTCCCCGAACTCGACTGCGGCTCCTGCGGTTCGCCCACCTGCCGCGCCTTTGCCGAAGACGTGGTAAAAGGCAACGCCAAATACGAGGAATGTATTGTGGTGATGAGGCAAAAGTTAAAGCATCTCTTAGCCGAAGATATTTAAAAGGTAAACCTTTCAAGAGCAAATTTTTGATTTTTAGATTTTTTAAAAGGGGATTATAGATATGAACGTCGGCGAGCTTTCACATATTTGCGGTTTTGAGAACGTTTCGCTGGAGCGCCCCGAAAAACAAATTAAAACCGCTTACGCTGGCGACCTGCTGAGCTGGGTGATGGCGAGGGCGGGCGAGGGTTCCGCTTGGCTTACGATAATGACAAACACAAACGTGCTGGCGGTCGCCGAGCTTAACGATATTTCCTGCGTGATTATCTGCGAGGGCGCCGAACTTCAAAAGGGCTTTGCCGAAACCGCGGCCTTGCGGAAGATAAATGTCCTCCGATCGGAATCCCCGGTTTATGAAACCGCCCTTAAGCTGGGAAACCTCCTTAACCAAAAATGAATAAGTTTTATTACGATTTTCATATCCATTCCTGCCTTTCCCCCTGCGCCGACGACGATATGACCGCCGGCAATATCGCGGGTATGGCTTTTCTCAAGGGGCTTGATATAATTGCCCTCACCGACCACAACACGCTTGGCAACTGCCCCCCTTTTTTTAACGCCTGCGAGCGCGAGGGGCTAATCCCCGTCGCCGGGGTTGAGCTGACCACGGCTGAGGAGATACACATAGTCTGCCTTTTTGAAAACCTTGAAGACGGCGTGGGTTTTGAAGATTTCATTACCCCTCACCGAAGTAAAATTCCAAACTTTCCTGACATCTACGGCGAGCAGCTGCTTTTAGGGGATGACGACAGCGTTTCGGGAAAACACCCATATCTGCTTTCGGACGCCACCGACCTAACTTTGGAGGCCGCCTGCCGCGGGGCGCTGAAACACGGCGGCATAGTTTTTCCGGCGCATATCGAAAGGCCGGCGGGCGGGATTCTCGGCGTGCTGGGCTTTTTGCCGGATGAACTTCCCTTTGGGATTGTTGAAATAAATTCCCGCAATTTCCCCCCCGACACAAAAACAAACCCTGCTTTAAAAGCCGCGTTGCCGCGAAACTTTTGTCTTAAAAACAGCGACGCCCACAGGCTTTGGGAAATAAACGAGGCGTACAAAATTAATTATGTCAACTGCATTGAATTACCCGCCGAACGCGGAGACCGTGAAGCGGCGCGGCGGGAACTCTTTAGGTTACTTCGCAAGACAAAAAAGCCCGAAAAGCTATAGAGCGGCGGAATATAATATTGAAAGAACTCTCTCTTAACATACTTGACCTCGCGCAGAACTCAATAAAAGCCGGCGCGAAAAACATTAAAATAACCCTTTTGGAATATGACGACGTACTGATTATTGAAATTTACGACGACGGCAAGGGCATGAGCCTAAAAGAAAAACAAAGAGCCGAAGACCCTTTCTTCACAACCCGAACCACCCGCGCCGTAGGGCTTGGGATCCCTTTTTTTAAATCGGCGGCGGAACAAACCGGCGGGAGCTTTGAGGCACAAAGCCAAGAGCGAAGCGGCTCTTCCCCGGGTTTTACAAAAATAACAGGGTGTTTTAACAAAAACAGCATTGACTTTACCCCGCTTGGCGATATAATAGCCACTGTCTGCGCGATTGTCGGCGGACTTGAAGAACAAAACCTTTTATTTACCCATAAATTGTTTAAAAGCCAAGGGTTGGAAAACAATAACCAAAATAATGATAAAATCACTCCATACGGAACGGCCGAGCTTGACACAAGCGAAATGAGAGAAATTTTGGGGGATATCCCGCTGAGGAGCCCGGAAGTCATTCTTTGGGTAAAAGATTTTTTGGCAAATCAATACGCAGCGCTGTACGGCGATGAAAATAAAAATTAAAATAAATATTAAACATATACCGAAAGGAAAAAGCAATGAAATCTTTAAAAGAACTTGCGGAAATACGGGAGCGGATGAACAAAAAGCTGTCGCTCCGCGAAGGGGAAAGAGATATCCGCATCGTCGTCGGTATGGCGACCTGCGGGATAGCGGCCGGAGCGCGCCCGGTGCTTTCAACTTTAAATGAAGAAGTGGCGTCCCAAGGTCTTTCAGACAAAGCCACGGTGGTGCAGACAGGCTGTATCGGCATTTGCCAGCACGAACCGGTGGTGGAAGTGTTTGAGGCCGGCAAAGATAAAATCACCTATGTTAAAATGACCCCGGAAAAGGCGAAAAGGGTTGTTGCCGAACATATCCGCGACGGAAAACCCATAGCCGAGTACACAATAGGCAACTCAACCACTTAACAGGCTATGCGTCTTGGCGTTTGACGGCCGAGATAAACATTGACATATTGGCATACCGATCAGTTAATTGTTAACAGTAAACAGTTAACAGTAAACTGTTAACGGCAAATATATAATATATTTTCGGAGGATTATTTAATGATTCGAGCACATGTATTGACCTGCGCGGGCACCGGATGCACCTCGTCCGGGAGCAACGCCGTAAGGGAATCCTTGGCTTTAGAGATTGAAAAAAGAGGATTGCAGGACGAAATAAAGTTAGTTCAGACAGGCTGTTTCGGCCTTTGCGAATCCGGCCCCATAGTGATAATTTACCCGGAGGGGACTTTTTACGCAAGGGTTAAAGAAACGGACATACCCGAAATTGTAGAGGAACACCTGCTGAAAGGCCGCCCGGTAAAAAGGCTTATCTATAAAGACCCCGCTTTAAAAGGCGAGGATGTCAGCCTTTCGCTCGGCGACACATCGTTTTATAAAAGTCAAAAGCGGGTGGCGCTCCGCAACTGCGGAGTTATAGACCCGGAAAACATTGACGAATACATAGCGATGCACGGCTACGAGGCGCTCGGCAAGGTACTAACTTCCATGACCCCGGCCGGCGTGATTAAGACTATTCTTGACTCGGGGCTAAGAGGGAGAGGCGGCGGAGGATTCCCCGCCGGGAAAAAATGGGAATTTGCCGCCGAATCTGTTTCGGACAAAAAATATGTGGTCTGTAACGCCGACGAAGGCGACCCCGGCGCTTTTATGGACCGCTCCGTGCTTGAGGGAGACCCCCACGCGGTGCTTGAGGCGATGGCGATAGCAGGCTACGCCATCGGCGCCGACGAGGGTTATATTTATGTCCGCGCCGAATACCCCATAGCGGTAAAGCGCCTTGGTATCGCCATAAGTCAGGCGCACGAATACGGGCTTTTGGGGGAAGATATTTTCGGCTCGGGCTTTAGTTTTGACATTAAGCTAAGGCTTGGCGCCGGCGCGTTTGTGTGCGGCGAGGAAACCGCGCTCCTCACCTCTATTGAGGGGAACCGCGGCGAACCCCGCTCCCGCCCGCCTTTCCCGGCGGTAAAGGGGCTTTTCGGCAAGCCGACAATTATAAATAACGTGGAAACCTTCGCCAACATCGCTCAGATAATTCTAAAAGGTCCCGAATGGTTTTCTTCCATGGGAACGGAAAAATCCAAGGGCACAAAGATTTTCGCCTTAGGCGGCAAAATCACCCATACCGGGCTTGTGGAAATACCCATGGGGACAAAGCTGAGGACAATTATAGAGGAAATCGGCGGCGGCTGCCCGGACGGCAAAAAGTTTAAGGCGGTTCAGACCGGCGGCCCTTCGGGCGGCTGTATCCCCGCATCGCTAATAGATATCCCGGTCGATTACGACACGCTTACCTCCATGGGATGCATGATGGGCTCGGGCGGCATGATAGTAATGGACGAGGACAACTGCATGGTCGACATCGCGAAGTTTTTCTTGGGCTTTGTGGTGGATGAGTCCTGCGGCAAATGCACTCCCTGCCGGATAGGCACCCGCAGAATGCTTGAGCTGCTTAACAAAATTACCGAGGGTAAGGGTGAGGACGGCGATATCGAAAGGCTTGAGGAGCTCGCCAACGACATAAAAGAAACCTCGCTTTGCGGGCTTGGCCAAACCGCCCCCAACCCGGTGCTCGCCACAATAAAATTCTTCCGCGACGAATACGAGGCGCATATTTATGAAAAGCGCTGCCCCGCCGGTCAATGCAAGGCACTCGCCAGATATGTCATAGACCCGCTGAAGTGCACGGGCTGTTCGCTCTGCTCAAGAAAATGCCCTGTTAACGCCATAACAGGCGTTCTCAAAAAGCCGTTTGAGATAATTCAGTCAAAGTGCATCAAGTGCGGAGTCTGCCTTGAAACCTGTAAATTTGGCGCGATCAGCAGAAAGTAGGTTTTTCAATGGCAAATTTTTATCTTTGCAGTTTATAAACTGCAATTTCGCTAAAGCGAAACCGATAAAAAGTTTGCACTCTCTGAGTTTATAAAGGTTGAAAGATAAGTTTTTTAATTTATATGTTCTGATAAAACCGATAAAAAGCTTGCATTACCTGAATTTATAAGGACTAAAAGATAAATTTTTAAATTTATAAGTTCTGATAAAACCGATAAAAAGTTTGCACTCTCTGAATTTATAACGGTTGAAAGATAAGTCATTAAATTTATAAGTTTAGATAAAATTGATAAAAAGCTTGCATTACCTGAATTTATAAAGGTTGAAAGATAAGTTTTTAAATTTATAAGTTCTGATAAAACCGATAAAAAGTTTTGCATTACCTGAATTTATAAAGGTTGAAAGATAAGTTTTTAAAGTTATGAGTTTTGATAAAACCGATAAAAAGTTTGCATTACATGAGTTTATAAAAGTTGAAAAATAAGCCTTTACATTTATAAATGCTAACAAAACCGCCAAAAATTTATATATAGTTCGCGTAATGATAGAAAGGAACAGTCAAAAAAATGGATAATATAACCCTTACGATTGACGGTATAAAAGTCTGCGTTCCCAACGGCTCCACTGTTTTGGAAGCCGCGCGGGAGGCGGGAATTAACATACCGACGCTCTGCTACCTCAAAGACGTTCAGCAAATAGGCGCCTGCAGGCTCTGTCTTGTCGACGCCGGCGGACGGTCGCTCCAGACGGCCTGCGTTCTCCCCGCCACCGACGGGATGAATATAAAAACCAACACCCCCGCTATCCGCAAAGCGCGGAAGATTAACCTTGAGCTGTTGCTGTCCAACCACAACCGCGAATGCACGAGCTGTATAAGAAACCGCAACTGCGAGCTTCAGCAGCTCTGCAACGATTACAGCGTGGACGGCTATCCGTATGACGGCTGTATAACCGAAACCACAATTGACAATATTTCCGAATCCATTGTCCGCGACAACTCAAAATGCATACTCTGCCGCCGCTGTGTCTCAATGTGCAACGATATCCAGCAGGTGGGGGCGATTAACGCCTACAACCGGGGAATGAACACCCAGATTGGCTGCGCTTTTGAAAAAAGCCTTGCCGATTCACCCTGCATAAACTGCGGCCAGTGCATTGTCGCCTGCCCCGTGGGCGCGCTGTATGAAAAAGACTCCACCAAAGCGGTGTGGGACGCGCTGGGCAACCCCGAGCTCCACGTGGTGGTTCAGACCGCCCCCGCTGTCCGCGCGGCGCTGGGTGAGGAATTCGGGCTCCCCATCGGGACAAGGGTTACGGGAAAGCTTGCCGCGTCGCTCCGCCGGATTGGGTTCGACAAAGTATTCGACACCGATTTCAGCGCCGACCTGACCATTCTTGAAGAAGGCACGGAGCTTTTGGGTAGGCTTAACAATAACGGCGTTCTCCCCATGATAACCTCCTGTTCGCCGGGCTGGATAACATATTGCGAGACTTTTTACCCGGAATTCCTGCCTAACCTGTCTTCCTGCAAATCTCCGCACGAGATGGGCGGCGCGCTTATAAAATCATATTACGCCGAGAAAAACGGAATAGACCCGAAATCAATCTTCAGCGTTTCTATAATGCCCTGCACCGCGAAAAAGTTCGAGGCGAAACGCCCGGAGCTCTCAAAAGACGGGCTCAGCGACGTGGACGCCGTGATAACCACGCGGGAGCTCGCCACCATGATAAGAGCGACGGGGATCGATTTTGTAAGGCTTCCCGACGAGGGCTTTGACGAGCTTATGGGCGAGTCCACCGGAGCCGCCGTTATCTTCGGCGTCACGGGCGGGGTCATGGAGGCCGCTCTCCGCACCGTTTATGAAATCGTTACCGGCACTCCGCTTGACAACGTAAACTTCTGCGAAGTCAGGGGGCTTGACGGCGTGAGGGAGGCTGAGATAGACCTCGGCGGCAAAACCATAAGAGTTGCCGTTGCCCACGGCACGGGCAACGCCAAAAAACTTCTCGAATCAATAAAATCAGGCGAGAAGAACTATGAGTTTATTGAAATCATGGGCTGCCCGGGCGGCTGTATAACCGGCGGCGGACAACCCATAATAAACGCGAGGGAGCTCAGCTACATTGACCCCAAAAAAGAAAGAGCCAGAGCCATCTACTGCGAAGACGAATCAATGACGCTCCGCAAATCCCATGAAAACCCCTCGATAAAACGGCTTTATGACGAATTCTTGGGCGAGCCAAATTCCCACAAGGCGCATGAACTCCTCCACACCCATTACGCGCCGAAACCAAAGTTTAAGTAAAACTCGTTTTTACCCAAAAAGCGCCGTTTAGGCGCTTTTTTTCTATTAATTTAATTTGAAAGCGACGGGTAATAGCTCGCTTAGCAGATATTCATGGTTTTGCGTGACGATTTTAAACTCTCCGCCGCAAAACTCGCTAAGCGCCTGAAGACACACCCCGCAGGGCATACAGTCCCCCCATTCGGGGAGACCGCTTTCCGCGGAAACCTTACCTCCCGCAACGGCAATCGCGGTAAACCCCCTCTCCCCTGCCGCGACGGCGGAAGAGAGCGCGGCTCTTTCCGCGCATATGGTCGCGGAAAAAGAGGCGTTTTCAATGTTGCACCCCAAGTATACCTCCCCCGATTCGCAGACCAGCGCCGCCCCAACCCTAAAGAGCGAATAGGGGGAATAAGACGCCTTAGCCGCCTTTTTAGCTTTGTTATATAAAAGTTTATTGTCCATAATAACCCCCATAACCATTTGTTTAAATAAACACATTTCGCGTTTTTTACTATATTATATACTATACCGCCGCGTTATAAGCGATTGGCGGGTAAGAAAAAGGGCCCGCAGGCCCGTGGATTCAATTTTTATTTGAACTTTCTTTTTCTTGCCGCCTCGGACTTCTTTTTGCGCTTGACGCTGGGCTTTTCGTAGTGTTCCCTCTTGCGGAGTTCGGCTTGCACGCCGCTCCGGAGATAGGACCTTTTAAATCTCTTAAGAGCGCTATCAATAGATTCGTTTTCCTTGACCTTTATTTCAGCCATTCTTTTTCCCTCCCTTCGCCGTGAGCGAAGTCTTGTTTTTATAAAACTACCGCCGCAGAAAAATGTGTTAATCCAAAGGTTTCAAACGCGCCGCCGTTTACAGCGCGGCCTTTGATTTGGTAACAAGCGAAGCGAAAGCGGATTTGTCGCTGACGGCGAGTTCCGCCAGCATTTTTCTGTTTACCAGAACGCCGCTTTTTTTAAGCCCGTGCATAAACCGTGAATAGTTTATATCGTTTAACCTGCACTGGGCGGAAATTCTTGTTATCCAAAGAGAGCGAAAATCCCTCTTTTTTTGTTTTCTGCCTATAAAGGCATAATTGCCCGACTTTAAAACAGCTTGTTTCGCCATTTTAAAGTGCTTGCTTTTCGCGCCCCAATAGCCTTTGGCGGCCTTTAAAATCTTTTTTCTTCTTTTTCTTGTCGTAAGAGCCGATTTAATTCTTGCCATTTGTCTTTCTCCTCCACGCTTTATGAATAAGGAAGCAGACGCTTTAAGTCGTCCATGCGCGCCTCTGAAACATATCCCTTTTTCCTCAGCTGCCTTTTCCTTTTTGGGGTTTTAAGCCCAAGCTTATGGCGGCGGCCGGTGTGATTCATTTTGATCTTGCCGGTGGCGGTAAAGCTAAACCGTTTCGCGCTGGCCTTGTGGGTCTTTATCTTTCCCATAGCTTTTATTTCCTTTCGTACCCGGAGTTATTTTAATCGGGTTAATTATCACAATCATGTTTCTTCCCTCAAGAACCGGGGGTTTTTCAATGGTGCCGAGCTCGGCGCAGGCGGCGATAAACCGTTCGAGCAGCGCTCTGCCGCGTTCGGTATGAGCCATTTCCCTGCCCTTAAACTTGACAAGCGCCTTTACTTTGTTCCCCTGCGACAAAAATCGCGAAGCGTGCGAAACTTTGGTCTGAAAGTCATGGGTGCCTATGTTGCAGGTGAGCTGTAGCTCTTTGAGTTCGGATATCTGTTGTTTTTTGCGGTTTTCTTTTTCTTTTTTTTCTCTTTCAAAACGATATTTGCCAAAATCCATAATCCTGCACACCGGCGGCTTTGACTCGCTGGCGATTTCCACAAGGTCAAGCCCGGCGTTTTCGGCTATCCGCAACGCCTGATCGATTTTAAGTATGCCGAGCTGCTTGCCTTCCGTATCGATCACTCTGACCTCGGGCGCTCTGATTTCTTGGTTAATCAAAGATCTTTTGACTATAATGTAACACCTCCAGAAAATTTGGGTTTCTTCACGATTGCTTTAATGTATAATTTTAAGAAAAATCATATAATCTTATATTAGAGGCAACGGTATCTTTACAAAAGAAAAAGCGGGAAGAATTTTCCCCCGCGCTTCAATAAACCAAAGCTTTACCCGCTTTCCGCCGCGCTTTAATTAAACGCGACTTCACTTGTTCAAGTTATACTTCCGCTTATTGACCGCGCCTGTTGTAACGGCGGGTGAGAACAAAACCGTTCTTCTTCTTTTGACAATCTATTATATTCAACAGTTCTTAAAATGTCAAGTGTTTTTATAAAAAAATCAATTCCGCTTGATTTATTTTTACTTTTCGCGTTGAGATTTTAATATATATTAACGAATAAAGGGGTTTTTGTCTTGCCGTCTGTATTTTTGAGTCCTTCCTCAAAGGATTATAACAAGCTCTTCGGTCACAGCGCGACCGAACAGTATTACATGAATGTGATAGCCGACTATATGGAGTTTTATTTAAAGTCCTCGCATATTGAATTTTCCCGAAATAATAAAACCATGAACGCGGCGGAATCGGTGAGGTTGTCTAACGAAAAACTTCATGACATTCATATCTCTCTTCATACAAATTCCATAGGGAGCGTGGCGGGCGGAGGCAAAGGCGGGATCGAGGTTTTTTACAACCCAAATTCTCCCGGGAGCAAAGCCGCAGCGGATATCTTCGCGCGCAACCTTATACATATGTGCGCTAAGCCCGATTATGTATCGATTTTACCCAACACTTCGTTTGTGGAGCTGAAATCGACAACCTCGCCCTCAATATATATCAGCCTTGGCAACAGGGACGATTTTGAGGACTGTGAATGGATAAAAAATAACGCGAAGCTTATCGCCGCAAACCTTTCGCTTTCAATAACAGAGTATCTTGGTATAAAAGCGGAAGAGCAAACCCGCTATTTATCAGGCGCCGCCAAAAAAGGCATTGTGAACACAGACGGAAAACTCCTTAACCTCCGAACTCTCCCCTCTTTTGAGGGAAAAATTATCGGAAAGCTAAAAGATAAAACAAATCTTGAAATAAAAGACCAAAAAGGCGATTGGGCGCTTGTCTCGCAGGACGAAAAGCACGGTTACGCGCTGGTTAAATATATCATGATCATAGGATAAAACCCATAAAAATGCGCATAGTAGGCTTGAAACACTTCCCGGAGGAGCTGAAATGCGTAAAAATTATAAATGGTATTTTCTCTTATTCTTAACCGGCGGCTTTTCATATGTCTGCCTTGAGCTTATCTGCCGCAAGCGAAGTCATGTGTCAATGTTTTTCGGGGGCGGGCTCGGGCTGGTATTTGTCGACCTCTGCTGTAACCGCCTTAAAGGGGCGAAAAAACTTTCGCTCTTTTTTCGCGGAGTCATGGGTTCGGGGATAATAACCGTCATTGAACTGCTTACGGGTTTATTGGTAAACAAACGCCTTAAGCTTAAAGTTTGGGATTACTCGGGCATACCGCTTAACTTTAAAGGTCAGATATGCCTGCGGTACAGCCTTCTTTGGTATATGCTGTCACTGCCGGCGATTCTCGCCTCGGGCAAGCTTTCAAGTATGGTAAAAAAGCTGCTTTAAAATTAAAAGAGTTAAAAAAACAAGCCGCCCTGTTACGGGCGGCTTGCCGGCTTGTTAAGCCATTAAACTTTTTTGTTAGAACTGCTACTT
>JBAYZO010000015.1:0-35138 GCA_041672465.1 Eubacteriales bacterium | reverse complement strand
TTCGCAAGTGCCAACAATCTCATTTCAATGTTCGTGTTTTTCTTCAATTTCGTTCGTCCGCATTCCGCTCTTAACGGCTCCACTCCCGCTCAGGTCGCTGGGCTTAATCTTACCAAAAAACAAAAACAGAGTTACTTGCTCGTTGCTTAATCATTGTGACTGGTTTTTCATTTTAACTTTACAGTGCCAATATTTTGGTATTTGTTCCGTAAAGAGGCAAAAAAACCGCCCATCGTTACCGATGAGCGGATTTTTTTGGCACCATCGGTCAAGCTTTAACACCTTACCTTTCGGCAGGTTGTTGTGCGGTCAACGAGCTTGTCTCTCGCGCACTCTTTATGGTAATATTATTATATAGCGCAAAAACGCAATTGTCAACTGTTTTTGGAAATTTTTTGTAATAAGGTTTACAAAAATATATGTTTTTTTAAATATCAAACAGTAGGGCGGGGGCTTGCTCCCGCCGACAAGGTGAAACGATTTTATCGATGTTTGTTATTTTGTTTCGGCGGGGAGCGTTAAGCTTAGTTAAACTCTTTTGTGTTACCTTGCAATAAGTTTTGAGTTTTTTACAAGCAGCATCGATTTTAGAAAACGAGCATTTAACATTAAAAGAAAACAATGCGCGTCAAGGGTGTTGAGAACCCCCCAGATTTCATCCGTAACAACAGTCTTTGCGCCCGTGCCAAGAAGTGCCGACGCTTTTCGCTTTAAAACAACCCCGACAACCAAAAGGTCATGTTTTGAGTATTTAAGTTTTTTGGTGGCTATTAAAACGGTTTTTATTTCCGGGATATCCTCAAGCCCGGCCTTTAATTCGCGGCGCTTGTCTTCCGAAATTTCGGCCTCTTCCAACACGTCACTCGGATATAAATTTTCGGCCTCGTCTGTTTTTTTATCATAAATACCCGATTTTTCCAAAGCCCATTTTTCCATTTCTTCTTTTTTGTCTTTCAGTCCGTTTCTATTCAAAAAAGCCGAAATGGCTTGGAGTCCGGCGTCAATAAAATCGCTGTCGACCTCAAGCGCCGCTTTTACAAATTCAATTCCCCTCTCGTCCTCCCGGCTTAAATATATCAAGCCGCTTCTGAAAGCCGCGGGGGCGTGGTCCTTATCCTTTTCAAGGATTTTACCGTATATCTCCAAGGCTTCCTCCGCCCTTGACAAATCTTCCAGAGCCATCGCGTACTCAATGTTTTTCCCGTTATCCTCGGAAAACTCAAACCCGCGGACAAGCTCTTTGCTTTTTTTGTAGCTCGCGGTATATTCCTCCCATTTCTCCTCCATTTCTTTTTGCCAATCCGCGTTGAAGTCGTCAATTATTTTTCGCGTTTCCGGCAGGGCGGAGATTTTATAGGAGACGTCAAAATCAAAGCTTTCGACCCCGACCTCAGCCATTCTTTCACTATAGCTCGGGTGGGTTTCGACCTTATTTGAAATTCGCTTAAGTATTTGCTCTTTCCACTTTGTTTTGTTTTTCTCAAATTCTCTTACAAAGCTTTCCATAAGCATGTCGAGGGCGTTTTCGGGCGGGGTTTCTAAAACCCGAAAATCAAAATTGCTCTTTTCGGAAGTCAGGCTGAAATAATATTCAATAAATTCTATTTTCAGCGACGCTCTCGCGTACGCTTCCTTACCTATGGTCTCCGCCGCGTCTTTATCGGCCAAGGTTTCCCTGCTTTTGGAATCGGCCGTATAATAAAACTGCATTTTTGTGATATAGTGTTCGGCAAAGCGTTTTAACAGCGTGTTTGCGATAATGCCGCGGCTTTGCAGGTTGTTTAATATATTGCTCCAGCGCGCGATAGCGCGGTTTATTTTATTTGAAACATGAGTGTCTTTTCTGTATATATGGGAAAACTCGTGAATATATATCGCTTCCAGCTCATCGGGAGTTAGCATCATTAAGAGATACACCCCGATAAACAACACGTTTTCACGTTTTCTGCCGAACCCTAATATGTTTTCGCTCACGCCGCAGCCCGCGCTAGCCATAACGATAATTTTATCAATCGGCGGTGAAATTGTTTTAGACCGCGCCCTTTCGACCGTTTTAACAATTTCCGGCGAACTTACGGCAGTTATTTCATAACCCGCGAGAGGTACTGATTTTATATACAGCGATTTTATTATAGTGTATAGCACCGCCGCAAGACCGACGGCGAATACCGCGAAATAGCCTGTGTAGCCCTCCCCCGCTACGCCGAAAGCTATAATTCCCGCCAAAGACAGGATAATCAATATAAAAAGCAAAACTATATATCTTAACCCATGCCCTATTAACCCTTTGTATTCTTTTTGAAAACGCTTTGGGTTTTCTTTGGAAAACTCTATGAGGGAAACAAAATAGTCGGCGTCAAGACTTTGCTGGTCTTCGGGCGATTTATTATAAGCAAGACTTAAAAGGAACAAACCCGAAAGCCCTATGATCGCCGTACCGCCCAGCATAAAGGGGATATCTTTAGCGTCGCCCGTAAAAACCATTATAACGCCGAGAATAATTGAAAACCCAAAAAACCCCGCGATAATCATTACATACTTGTCAAGCAAACATTTTTGCATTTTTTGGCTATTCCTTTCAAACAATATACATTTATTTTATAAGTGTCATCAGCGATTAGTTATCAAAGAATTTATCCTTTAACCCATGCTAATTTAGTGAACAGCAACATTTTTGATGGTTTCGCTTTAGCGAAATTGCGGTTGTTTAAACCGCAAAATCAAAAATTTGCCGCTATAATATGCCTGAAAGATTTATCTTTCAGGCATATTATAGCATTTCTGTTAAAAACATTCAACAATTTTTCACAAATCAATTTTATCTTGCAAATTACCTTGATTTTGTATATAATATTTTTACCAACCCGCTTGGAAAGGATTATTTGTTATGGGCTTAAACGCAGACTTTACAAAAGTTAATTTACTATACGAGGGCAAGGCGAAAAAGGTTTTTACCACTGAAAACCCGAATTTTTTAATTGTTTCCTATAAGGACTCCGCCACCGCGCTGAACGGTCTTAAAAAGGGGACGATAGCGGGAAAAGGCGAGGTCAACAACAGGGTGACAAACCTTTTAATGGCCGAGCTTGAAAAAGAGGGCATCCCCACCCATTTTGTAAGGGAGCTGTCACCTGTCGAAACGCTGGTTAAAAAAGTGAGTATCATTCCGCTTGAAGTTATAGTGCGGAATATCGCCGCGGGCTCGCTTGCCAAACGCTTAGGCCTTGAGGAAGGGGTAAAACTAAAAACCCCGGTGCTTGAGTACTGTTACAAAGACGACAGTTTGGGGGACCCCATGGTAAACGAATACCACATAAAAGCGCTGGGCGTCGCCGACGGGGCAACGCTTAAAATTATCGCGGATTACGCTTTTAAAATAAACAGACACCTTATTTCAAGGTTTAAGGCCGTTGGGGTTACGCTCGTTGACTTTAAAGTGGAGTTCGGGAAAACGCCGGACGGGACTGTAGTGCTCGCCGACGAGATTTCCCCCGATACCTGCCGGTTCTGGGACGCCGCCACCGGGGAAAAGCTTGACAAAGACCGTTTCAGGCGGGATATGGGCGGGGTTGAAGAGGCCTACCTTGAAATTCAAAAAAGACTGATGGGAAGTTAGAAAATGGCGGGAATTCACGAGGAATGCGGCTTGTTCGGCATTTATTCGCCGAGCGTAAGAGAGCTTGCCCCTGTCGTCTACGCGGGGCTGTACGCGCTCCAGCACAGGGGGCAGGACAGCTGCGGGATCGCGGTGAGCGGGGAGGGCGGAATAACCCTTAGAAAAGACTTGGGCTTGACCGGGGAAGTTTTCACGCCCGAAACGCTGTCGAAACTCGGGCGGGGGAGGATTGCCGCCGGGCATGTGCGTTACGGCGCGTCAAACAAAAACGACCGCGAAAACGCCCAGCCCATACTGACAAAACACCCCGCCTGCACGCTTGCGGCTTGCCATAACGGCAGCTTGGTAAACGGAGATGAGCTGAGGCGAGTTCTTGAGAACGACAACGCCATTTTCCACACCGCAAGCGACGCGGAAATTATTTCATATATAATCACCCGCCACTGCGCGAAGGGCAAAACCAAAGAAGAAGCCGTGCTTCGCGCCACGGACAGCCTTGAGGGGGCTTTCTCGCTTATCCTGCTATTTTCCGACCGCCTTATCGCCGTTCGGGATAAAAGAGGTTTCAGGCCGCTCTGCTACGGCATAACCCAATCGGGGGAATATATCGTCGCCTCCGAAAGCTGCGCGCTTGACCAAGTCGGCGCCAAATTTATACGCGACATAAAGCCCGGCGAGGTTGTGATTTTCGGCGAAACGGGGGTAAAGAGCCTATTTAGCGAAAAGCGCGCAATGAGTTCGCCCTGCGTGTTTGAGTATATTTATTTCGCCCGGCCCGATTCCGTCATTGACGGTTATGGGGTTCAGCAGGCGAGAATAAAAGCCGGCGAGCTTTTGGCGGCCGAACACCCCTGTGACGCGGACGTGGTTATCGGAGTCCCCGATTCGGGGATAGACGCGGCTGTCGGCTTTTCAAAAGCGGCGAAAATCCCCTATGGCATTGGCTTTATAAAAAACAAATACACGGGGAGAGCTTTTATAGAGCCGGAAACCAAGCTCCGCGAACAGATAATTAAAATAAAGCTAAACCCCGTCGCCGAAACCGTAAGGGGAAAAAGAGTGGTGATGATAGACGACTCGATAATCCGCGGCACCACAAGCGCGAGGATTATAAACCTGCTGAGGGAGTCCGGAGCAAGGGAAATTCATGTCCGAATAACCTCACCCCCGTTTATTTACCCCTGCTTTTACGGCACGGATATTGACTCGCGGGAAAACCTCATAGCGAACAATCACAGCATAGACGAGCTTTGCCAAATTATCGGGGCGGACAGCTTGGGGTTTTTATCGGTAAAAAGCCTGCCGCTGTTGTTTGGAAGCCAAAAGACAATCTGCAGCGCCTGCTTTGACGGCGATTACCCCACGAAAACCCCTGTTTTAAAATAAAAAGTCTGTTTTCTTTTTGGCGGCAAGTGTTTAAATACTAAAGCCAAAGGGTTAAATTTACGCGTAAAACTTGACTTGTTCGCCCCAAAGGTTTATTATAATTTCGTAATTTGTAACCGCGTCCCTTACGCGGTTTCCGCCCTGCCGGGCGGTTTGAGGAAAACTATGAACAAGATAAAAGAAAAATTTAAAACCGCTTTTGACTCCCGAAAGATAAGGTCTTTTTTTTGCCCCCGCAAGCTTATCGGGGGTATAAAGGCGAGCTTAGCTTGGCTCAACGGGCGGCCTTTTTTGTTTATCGCGATCCTCGCCCTGCTTATGACGCTTGTTATCGAAACCCTGACCCGCCGCTCGTTAGCCGAAAGCCTTTCTTTTATGGTCTTCAGCCCGCTCGCGTTTTTAGCTAATTCGCTGATACTCTTCCTTTTGTACTCGATTTCGCTGTTTTTAAAGAAAAGATATGTGCTGGTGCTGTTTTTCAGCCTCACTTGGCTCGGGTTCGCCATTGCCGACTGCGTTATGATGTCTTTTCGGGTAACGCCGCTTTCAATGAACGACCTTTTGATCGCTAAATCCGTGTTCACCATTATTGACATTTACCTTTCGGTTTTTCAGATGATAGCCATTTGCGTTGCCTTTTTAGCGGCGCTGACGCTGTTTATCACATTTATAATAAAACATAAAAAACAATCCGTGAGATACCTCAAAGTCAGCCTGACGTCGCTTGTCACGGCGATTGTGACGATAACAATTATTTTATCTTTCACCAATTCCAGAGCCGTGGCTAAAGATTACGCGTTTATCGGCAACGGGTATAAAAAATACGGGTTTACCTTTTCTTTCTGCCTTTCCGCGCTCGACCGCGGCATAAGCAAGCCGATTGATTACAACAAGCAAACAATGACGGAAGTTTTAAATGAAATTAAAAGCGTCAAGACAAAGTCCGTAAACCCCGACACAAATATTATTTTTCTTCAGCTTGAATCTTTTATAGATGTAAACAGATTTGACGGGTTTGGTTTTTCCAAAAATCCGGTACCGTTTTTTTCCTCGCTTAAAGAAAACTATCCCCACGCCTTTATTTCGGTTCCCGCTCTCGGCGCCGGGACCGCCAACACCGAGTTTGAGGTGCTCACCCAAATGGACCTTGACTTTTTCGGTATCGGCGAAACGCCCTATAAGTCTGTGCTCCAAAACACTTCCTGCGAAACCATAAGCTATGTCCTTAAAGAAATAGGCTACACATGCCACGCGCTCCACAACCATCAGGGCACGTTTTATGACAGAAACTCGGTTTTCAGGCGACTTGGGTTTGACACGTTTACGTCCGTGGAATATATGAACAATGTGGAAAAAAACCCTATCGGCTTCGCCAAAGATTTTGTGCTGACAAACGAAATTATACGAGCGCTGAGCTCTACCGAAAGCCTTGATTTTGTTTTCGCCATATCGGTTCAGGCTCACGGCAAATACCCGGACGATGTTTCCGCCCTGCCGGGTCAGCCCACACTCACAGAGGGGGGGGAGATACTCGGCGACAGGCTTTCGGGCTTTGAGTATTATTTAAGCCAGCTTGAGGAAATGGACGAGTTTTTAAACGAGCTGACGACCGCGCTGTCTTCGCTCCGCGAAAAAGTTGTGCTTGTGATCTACGGCGACCATTTCCCGGGTTTTCAGTTTTCAGACAGCGTGCTCGGGGATGTTGATATCTTCCAGACCGAATATGTCGTCTGGTCTAACTATGATTTAAACGCGGAAGTAAGCGATATTCAAGCCTATCAGCTAACTTCAAGCATAATGTCGCTTTTGGGGTATAACAACGGCTTTTTGACCAAATACCACCAAAATTATTCCGACAGGGAAAACTATCTGACGCGGCTGGAGGATATTCAGTACGATATGCTTTACGGCGACAAATATCTCACCTCCGGCGTAAACCCTTTTATCCCCACCGACATTCAAATGGGAACAAAGCCGATTATGATTCAAAAAGTGGAGGTAATAGGCGAGGCGGCGTTTATTACCGGCAATGATTTTACCCCTTACAGCGTTGTCAGGGTTAACGGGGACGATATAAACACGGTGTTTATAAACAGCAGCACGCTGCTTATTTTAGCCGAGGATCTCGCCGATGTCTACGAGCTTACGGTGGCGCAAATAGGCAGCGACAAATCAACTCTCAGCGAAACCCCGCCGATTTCCGGGGTAAAAGATTAGGTTTTTCCTTTGTCTTTTGTCTTTATGTCTTTATAATTTTGGCAAATTAAAAAGCATGGCGTAAAAACTGTCATGCTTTTTTTCATATTTTTTTAATCTAAAGTGATTTTTTGGTATAACGCCAGCGCCTTTCAATATCCTCCGGGGACGCGTAATTAATGCCTATGCGCGCCCGAGCGGTAAACGGCGGCCTCTTGCCTTGGTCTTCTATCCAGAGAACGCCGGAGTTTACAAACGACAGCGCGTTCATTCCCGTGTGTATTCCCATGGCTTTTGTCAGCTTTCCCGGGCCGTATTCCCCCTCCACCCCGCGGATTAGAACGGCTTCCGGGTGCCCGGCGGGACCCGTCACCACATTGATGAGCGCGTGAATGCCGTAACAGAGATAAATATAAGCGGCGCCGCCCCGCCCGAACAGCACTTTTGTGCGGTTTGTCTTCCCCTTCGAGGCGTGGCAGGCGGTGTCGTCTTCCCCGTAATAACACTCGGTTTCGGTGATTTCCCGCTTTATAACGCCCTCCCCGCCGCTAACGCAGAGCAGCTTTCCGATAAGGTCGGGGGCGACAAGTATTGCCGGGCTTTTATAATAATCCTCAGGCAGTTTTACGCCGCCCATAACAAAGGAAGCACCTCCATATTATTTTAAGACGCCGAGTCAAGCTTAAAGGTAAGGGTTTTATATTCCCCGCCGCCCCGCCTTGCCATTCTGTAAATTGTGACCGATATCTCCTGCCCCGCGGAATAATTCGCAAGCTCATTCGCGAGGTCGGCGTAATTTTTAACCCTCGCCCCGCCGAACTCGGTTATTATGTCATAAAGCTCAAGCCCTGCCTTGTAAATGGCGGAATTGCGGGTGATTTCAATAACAAGGATCCCTTCCGGCACGTTTTCGGGGAGCGAGTACTGACTCCGCACCGCGGCGTCGGAAGTCGAATCGGTCGCCACCGTTATATTAAGCTTTGCGGTGGCTTTAACAAAGCCGATGTTGTCCCTGACCTCGCCGTAATCGATAAGATTATTTATTACCACCACCGCGTATGACATGGGAATGGCGAACCCAAGACCCTCATAGTCGCTGGCGAGCTTAAGCGTGTTGATTCCGATAACCTGCCCGTACATATTTATTAGCGGGCCGCCGGAGTTGCCGCGGTTTATGGAAGAATTTGTCTGGAGAAGCGTCATTGTCTTGACCACGGCGCCAAAGTCGTCGGTCAGTTCCATATCCCGCTCAATGCCCGAAATAATTCCGTTTGTCAGCGTGCCGGCGAGGTTGAGCGAATACGGGGTGCCGATGGCGATGACCTGATCCCCCACTCTCGCCTGAGAGCTGTCGCCGATTTCCAGCGCGCTGAGGTTTTCGGCCTCGATTTTTAAAACCGCTATATCGGTGAGCGAATCTCTCCCCACCAGCGTGGCGTCATACTGAGTAGAGTCATAAAACCTGACTTGTATTTTCCCCTCGTTTTTTTCCACGACATGGTTGTTTGTCACGATATATCCCTCTTCGGCGTCGACAACAAAGCCGCTTCCCAGCACATATCCCGATTTAAGCGGTATATAAATCGAACAGCAGCTCACCGAACACATTTCGTAAAGATCGGCCAGAGAAGAATTGTCTGTTCCGGCGGGTTTTGGGTGCGCCGATATGTTGCCGGGGTTGTTAAAGCCCTGCTTGGATATGTTTTTATCTTCCCCGCTCACCGCCGAAACGCCATTTCCTCCGCTTGCCGGGCCGAAGTCTTTGTCGCGGGTTATCAAAGTCAGGGCAAACCCCGCGAAAGCGAGGATAAGCGCCGCGGCGACGGTTGCCGCCAGCGCTCTAAGTCCGCTTCGCTTTTTGCGGCGGATAAACTTGTCGCCGTTCCATGTGTAGTAATACTTTTTTGGGTTTTCGCCCGGATTTACTTCCGGTTGGGTTTCTTTTTCGGGGGTGTTTTCAGCCGAGGATATGTTCTCCGCCTCCGGCACTTCCTGAGTTTGGTTTTCTGCTTCGCCGTCGAAGTTATTTCCATATGTGTCTTTATTCGTTTCGTTAAAATCTGCCATAACATGAAGTCCTTTCGTTTTTCTCAAAGCGATTCTATGCCGCGCGCCTTAAAAAATGCTTAAATTTAAGTGTTTAAATGCTTTTATGTGGGGAGCGTAAAAACAAATTCGGTAAACAAACCTTTAATAGATTGCACTGTTATTTCTTCGTTATGCATATTTATATTGCTCTTGGCTATATACAGACCCAGCCCCGTTCCGGTTTTGTCAAGCCCCCGCGAGCGGTCGGACTTATAAAAGCGGTCAAAGACATGGGGGAGCTCTTCCTCGGGGATTCCCTCGCCGGTGTTTTTAATTGAGATAACAGCCTTTTTGTTTTTAAGCTCAATGCAGACCGAAAGCCTGCCGCCCTCGTTTACAAACTTAACCGCGTTATCGATAAGGTTATACAGCACCTGATGCACCGCGTCGGTGTCGGCGTAAACTATAACCTCCTCCGCGCAGTTGAAATCCACTTCAAGGCGCTTTTCGTCTATGCGGCTCTCAAAAGTTAAAAGCACCTGCCTTGCTTTTTCGGAAACGTTGAATTTTGTATAGTTCAGCTTTTTTTCGCCCGACTGGATTTTTGAAATTTCCAGCAGCGAGTTCACCAGCCTTGACAGCCGCCTTACCTCTGAGGAAATCGTCTCTAAATAATAATCTTGTTTTGACGGCGGGATAGTGCCGTCGCGTATGCCGTCAACAAAGCCTAAAATCACCGTCATGGGCGTTCTCAGGTCATGGCTCACCGAGCCTAAAAAGGAATTTCTGAGCTCCTCGTTTTTCTCAAGCGCCCGCGCCATGTTGTTAAAGGCGGAGGCGAGCCGCGCAACCTCGTCGTTGCCCGAAACATAAACGCGCTTTTTAAAGTCGCCCTTGGCGAAGGCCTTTGCCGCCTCGCCGAGCTTTTTAAGCGGGTCCGTGATGCTTTGGAACAAAGTATAGGCGGTTATGGACGAAGCGAGGATTATCCATATCGACGCGACTAAAATAGTCCGCACCATGGGGCCCGACAGCGACTCATCGCGGTTTGAAAGCGACGAAATAATAATAACCCCGTTGTTGCCGTCGTTTTGCCTCAGCGTTCTGAACACGTTAAACCGCAATTTTTCAAATGTGCCCTCTATATGGCTTATTGAATACGAGCCGGGGTCGGCGATAATATTCTCAACCGTGTCCTCACGGAGCATGTCCAGCCCCATGGTAAAATCTTTGTCGTTGGTGATAAGCAGCCTGCCGCTGTCGCCGATAACATACACCAGCGTTTCGGAAATTTCGGCTATCCCGTTTATATCGTTGACAATCGATTCGGAAATGCTGTCTTCGTCTGTGTAGTGGAAATATGTCTCCATCGCCACCGCCACGCTGTCGGCGGTCTTGTTCATAAGGGTTGATTTTGTCTCGGTGGAATAGCTTGACAGCATGGTGGAAATCGTAAGCACGAGAAGGGCTATTGAAAACGCCATCAAAAGCGTTATAAACGCCACATATTTTGTAAATATGCTCTTAAACATTTCCCCGCCCCCTTGTTTTACTTTATAATCCGGCAAAACCGCCCCGCGGTTAAATTATACAGCGGAAGAGCTAAAAAAGCAATGAAAAAATAAAGCAAGCATCTTTTCATCGGCTTGACGTTTTAAAAAATATTGCTTTTTTGCCTTTGTTATTATATAATGAATAATCTGCTATTAACCGACTGGAGTAAAAACCCTGATGCAAAACACCGACAACACCGGCGGACCGGACAACAGAATTTTATTTCTGCTCGACAAGCTTTACGCCCGGCTGAACGTCTCGCAAAGAGAGGCCGTGCGCGCGGTAAACGGCCCCCTTTTAGTGCTTGCCGGCGCGGGGAGCGGCAAAACCACGGTGCTTGTCAACCGCGTTTATCATATTATAAATTTCGGCGATATTTGCGAAGCAAGACCGAACTTTGGTGACCCGCTTTTCGCCCGCGAATATGAAAAGGCAAAAAACGGCGACATCCCCCAAACCAAAGAATTTTTAAAGCGGATTGCCGTAAACCCCGCGAACCCCGAAAATGTGCTGTGCATCACCTTTACAAACAAAGCGGCGGGGGAATTTAAAGAGCGGCTTGGAAAAATGCTCGGCAAAGACGCCGGCGGCATTTGGGCGGGGACCTTTCATTCTATATGCGCGAGGATTCTCCGCGGGCATATAGATAAAATCGGCTTTTCAAACAGTTTTACCATTTATGACGCTGATGATTCAAAAAAGTTGATTTCCCAGATTATTAAAGACCTTAACATAGACGAAAAATTCCTCCCGGCAAAGGCCGCCGCTCAGGCGATCTCATCCTCAAAGGAAAACCGCGTCACCCCGGAAGAAATGCTGACGTCCTCCCGCGACGCCCGCCAAACGCTTATCGCCAGAATATACGACGAATATATGTCAAGGCTTAAAAAGGCCTCCGCCCTTGACTTTGACGACATTATACTCTCCGCGCTTGTTTTGTTTGAAAGCCACCCGCGGCTTCTTGAATACTACCGCGATAAATTCGACTATATCCTCGTCGACGAATATCAGGACACAAACCCCTCCCAAAACGATTTGGTTCTCATGCTTGGGAAGGGCAAAAACAACGTCTGCGTGGTGGGGGACGACGACCAGTCCATTTACTCGTTCCGGGGCGCCACTGTAGGGAACATATTAAACTTTGACAAGTCTTTCCCCAAACTAAAAACAATAAAGCTTGAGCAAAACTACCGCTCCACCCAGAATATTCTTTCCGTCGCCAACGCTCTTATCGGCAACAACAAGGGACGAAAAGGCAAAAACTTGTGGACAAGCGGCGGCGAGGGGGAAAAAATCATAGCCCGCCGTCTCTACACCCAAGCCGAGGAAGCGGAGTTTATATGCGGGGAGATAATGAGGCTCAGCGCGCTGGGAACGCCGCTCGGGGATATCGCCGTGCTCTACCGCGTAAACGCCATTTCAAACGCCATTGAGTCTTCGTTTATAAAAAACCGTCTGCCGTATAAAATCTTCGGCGGGATAAGGTTTTACGAACGAAAAGAAATAAAAGACATAGTCGCCTATCTTTCGCTTATCTCAAACCCCGCCGACGACATACGCTTAAGGCGAATTATAAACACCCCGAAACGCCAGATAGGCGAAGCCACGCTTGAGGAAATGACGGCGATTTCATTAAAAAATCGTCTTCCGCTTTTGGAAGTGGCAAAAAATTCGTCTTCATACCCGACACTGGCAAGGGCGTGCGCCAAGCTTGAAAGGTTCTGCGGGCTAATCGGGGATCTTTCTGATTTCGCGAGACAAAACACAATAAACGCCATTATAAACGAGGTTATAACCCGCACGGGATACCTCAAAATGCTGACCGACGCCAAAGAAACCGACAGAGAAGAAATGGTGAGGGAATTTATCTCGGCGGGGCTGATTTACGAGGAATCTTCGGAAAACCCCACCCTCGCGGGGTTTCTTGAGGAAATTTCCCTTGTTTCGGATATCGACGACTATGACGAGGGCTCGCAGTCGGTCTCTCTCATGACAGTCCACTCGGCAAAGGGGCTTGAGTTCCCCGTGGTGTTTATTTCGGCGTTTGAGGAGGGCGTCTTCCCCTCGGCGATGTCGGTGGGGGAGGGAAACCTTGAGGAAGAGCGGAGGCTCGCGTATGTGGCGATAACAAGGGCAAAGAAAAAGCTGTATCTCACCCACACCGACAGCAGAACTCTTTACGGCTTTACCTCGCCCTCGCGGCCCTCTTCGTTTTTAGAGGAAATACCCCAGAACCTGCTTGAGACATATGAGCCGGAATCCCCCCGCGGCAGAAGAAACTATACCGGGAGCCCCCGCGCGGTTTATTCTTCCTCGGGGAGAGGCGGCGAAGCCTACGGGAAAAAGGGCAAAAGCGCCCCCGGCGGCGGAAATAAATATTCTTTTGGGGGAGAGCCGCCTAAAAAACCGGGGGGGGTTGATTTTTCGCCCGGCGAATATGTGGAGCATAAGTATTTCGGCAAGGGGAAAGTGGTCTCGTTTGAAAAAATGGGTCAGGACGCCCTTATTGAGGTTGATTTTGAAAACGGGCAGGTAAAAAAGCTTATGGCGTCTTTCGCGAAGCTTGAAAAGTCAAAAAAACCTTAATAAAACATATTATTACAACCAAAGCGGTACATAGTTATAAATATAAAAAATACGGAGAGTTACAATGGCGGAAATAAAACCTTTCAAACCCCTTCGTTTTACAAAAAAAGCCGGGGATATCGCGGACAACGTTTGCCCGCCATATGATATTGTTGACCCCAAGACCAGAAGTGCCCTGCTTGACCGCTCGCCCTATAACCTTATTCAGCTTGAGCTCCCAGAAGAAACCGATAGCGCTGATATCGGGGGTAAAAACCGTCTCGAAGACAGAGAAAACCCTAAAAATAAATATAAAACCGCGGGGAAGATACTTGCGGATTTTATTAAAAAGGGAATTCTTAAAAAAGACGATGAGGAAGGCTTTTTCATTTACGAGGAGGAGTTTTGCCACAAGGGAAGCGTAAAACAGCTCGACGGAATTGTCTGCCTTTGCAGGACATATGACTTTTCGGAGCAAGTCGTGCTGCCGCATGAGGAAACCCTCTCAAAGGCGAAGCGGGACAGGTTTGAACTGATGTCGGAGACGTTCTGTAACTTTTCTTCGGTTTACTCGTTGTTTATTGATAAAAACGCTTTTATCCGGCAGATTATTGACAAATATAAAACTTCCCCCCCGATTAACGAGTTTACCGACGGCGACAGCGTCACCCATCGGCTTTGGAAGATTGTTTGGCACGACGATATAACGGCGATTCGGAGGTTTTTCGCGGATAAAAAGCTCTTTATCGCCGACGGCCACCACAGATATGAAACGGCGGGAGTTTTTAACAAGCACTGCGCCCAAAACAATATAAACGCCGACAGCTCTTTTGTTATGATGACGCTTGTGGATATGGATTCCCCCGGGCTTGTGGTGTTCCCCACCCATAGGGTTGTTACAAAAACAGAGTTTGATGTTAGCGAATTTTTAAAAAAAGCCCAAGAAGATTTTACGCTGACGCAATTTGACTGCTCGGAGGACATGGAAAAAACCTGCGAGAACGCCGGAAAACACGCTTTCGCGCTTTACGCGGGGGGGAGTAATTTCCGGCTGTTAAAGCTTAAAGAGAACAGTAAAACGCAAAGCGGCGCGGTGGTGGAGCTTGATGTGTCGGTGCTCCACACAAAGGTTTTTGAGGGTATTCTCGGCTTTAGCAAAGAAGATATGGCGCTCCAGAAAAACCTTATCTATACCCGGAGCGTTACCGAGGCAATTCAAATGGTGGACGAGAACAGGGCGTGCGCAGCTTTTATACTAAACCCGACAAGGGTTGAGGAAATTAAAAACGTCGCGCTCGAGGGGTCAAAAATGCCCCAGAAATCAACTTATTTTTACCCGAAACTAATCACGGGGCTGCTTATCAATTCATTTAAAGACTTATAATATAAATAACTATGCTCGCGGTCAGACTTCGCAAAATTTTTATTCACGGCGTTACGGCGGAAAGGAAAATTCAAAAGAATGAAAACCCTTGATAAAAAATACAGTCCCGGGGAATTTGAGGACAAAATATATGAGTTCTGGCTTGAAAAAGGCTTTTTCACCCCCGACGAAAACAGCAAAAACCCGCCTTTTACCATTGTGATACCCCCGCCGAACGTGACGGGTCAGCTCCATATGGGGCACGCGCTTGACGAGACGCTTCAGGATATAATTATAAGGTTCAGGCGGATGCAGGGGTATAAAACCCTTTGGATTCCGGGAACCGACCACGCCGGCATCGCCACCCAAATAAAAGTGGAGGAGCATATCCGCCTTACCGAAAACAAGTCAAGGCACGACTTGGGGCGGGAGGAATTTTTAAGCCGCGTCTGGGAGTGGAAAGAAAAGTACGGCTCGCGAATAACCGGCCAGCTTAAAAAGCTCGGCTCTTCCTGCGACTGGAGCCGCGAGAGATTTACCATGGACGAGGGGTTGTCAAAAGCCGTGCGCGAGGCGTTTGTCAGCCTTTACGAAAAAGGACTTATCTACCGCGGCCACCGCATTATAAACCGGTGCCCGAAGTGTTCCACCGCGCTCTCCGACGCGGAAGTTGAGTATACCGAGAGAGAAGGCTTTTTCTGGCATATATTATACCCGATAAAAGGCGAGAAAGGCTTTGTTGAAATCGCCACAACCCGCCCTGAAACAATGCTCGGCGACACCGCCGTTGCGGTCAACCCCGACGACGAAAGGTTCAGCCGTATTTTGGGGAAAACCCTCATTCTTCCGCTTATGGGGCGGGAAATCCCCGTTATCGCCGACAGCTATGTGGGTATGGAGTTTGGCACGGGGGCGGTTAAAATCACCCCCGCTCATGACCCGAATGACTTTTTGGTGGGGGAGCGCCACGGTCTCGAACAGATAAACGTAATGAACGGCGACGGCACTATCAACGAAAACGGGGGAAAATACGCCGGCCTTGACCGCGATTTGGCGAGACAAAGGGTTGTGGAAGACTTAAAATCGCTTGGGCTATTAAAAAAGGTCGAACCGCACACCCATAACGTGGGCGAGTGCTACCGCTGCAAGACGGTTATCGAACCCATGGCGAGCGACCAGTGGTTTGTTAAAATGGCGCCGATAGCAGAAAAGGCAATTGAAGTCGTTGAAAACGGGGAAATATGCTTTGTCCCCGAAAGGTTTTCAAAAACCTATCTCAACTGGATGCGGAACATAAAGGACTGGTGTATCTCGCGTCAGCTCTGGTGGGGGCACAGAATCCCGGCGTTTTATTGCGACGGCTGCGGGAAGATTTTTGTGTCGCGGGACGACATTACCCTCTGCCCTGATTGCGAAACCCCGCTCCGGCAGGATGAAGACGTGCTTGACACTTGGTTTTCTTCCGGACTGTGGCCGTTTTCCTGCCTTGGCTGGCCGGAGGAAACTTCTGACTTTAAAAACTATTACCCGACTTCCGCGCTTGTGACGGGCTATGATATAATTCCCTTTTGGGTGGCGCGGATGATTTCCATGGGGATGGAATGCGTGGGGCAAAAGCCGTTTTCCACGGTGTTTATCCATGGGCTTATCCGCGACGCGCAGGGGCGAAAAATGTCAAAATCGCTCGGCAACGGCATTGACCCGATTGAAATAATTGAAAAATACGGCGGGGACGCGCTTAGGTTTTCGCTCGCCGCCGGCAACTCCCCCGGCAACGACATGCGGTTTTCTGAAGAAAGAGCCGAATCAAGCCGAAACTTCGCCAATAAAATATGGAACGCCGCGAGATTTGTTCTTATGAACATAGAGGATGAAGAATTTTCGCTTCCCGACAAAAGCCGGCTTGAGACCGAGGACAAATGGGTGATTTCTCTCTTTAACACCCTTGCGGGGGAAATGACGCAAAACCTTGAAAAATTTGAGCTTGGCATCGCGGTGTCTAAAATTTACGACTTTATCTGGGATATTTTCTGCGACTGGTATATTGAGCTTGTAAAACCCCGCCTTGCCGAAAAAGACACGCCGCGCGCGGTTGCGGCAAAAAGCGTGCTTATATATGTGCTGACGGGTTCGTTAAAGCTCCTCCACCCCTTTATGCCTTTTATAACCGAGGTTATTTTCAAATCCCTCCCCCAAAGCGGCGACAGCGTTATGGTTTCGCCTTACCCCGGTTTTGACGAAAACCTTGTCTTTGAGGAAGACGAAGAAAAAATGAACGATATCATCGACATGATACGCGCCGTGAGAAACTGCCGCGCCCTGCGGAGCGTTCCGCCGAAAAAAAAGACAAGGCTTTATATTAAAACCCAAAAGAGGGAGACCTTCCGCTTCGCGGACGTTTATTTCAACACGCTGGCGTCGTCAAGCTCGGTTGAGTTTATTGAAGACGAAAAAAACCTGCCGCCCTTTGTTCAGGCGATAACATCCGCCGCGGTAATATATATCCCGCTTGGCGATATGGTGGACGCGGAGGCGGAAAAGGCAAGGCTGCAAAGCGAGCTTAAAAAAGCGGAAAGCGATATTTGCTCCACAAGAAAAAAGCTTGACAACGGCGAATTTATAAGCAAGGCTCCCCCGCGGGTGGTGGAGGCCGAGAGAGAAAAACTAAACAAGCAAATTTCCCTTAGAGAAAGCATTCTTGAAGCGCTTAAAGCCTTTTAATAATATTTTAAAAGATATAGACATAGCGGGCGCCGGGTAAACCCGGCGCCCGCTATAAAGGAAGACACAGACACATGAAAAAACATCTGAAATAATTAAATTAAGATAGTGACCAAAAGGTTGAATTGATTTACAGGCTGCGGCTTACTGATCGGTGAGAACCTCAAACTTATAACCCACGCCCCAAACCGTCTTAAGCGACCACTTGTCGCTCGCGCCCTCAAGCTTTTCGCGCAGGCGTTTTATATGAACGTCAACCGTGCGGGAATCGCCGAGATAATCAAAGCCCCAAACTTTGTCAAGGAGCTGATCGCGGGTAAAAACGCGGTTGTAATTGGCGGCAAGGAAATAAATAAGCTCGAGTTCCTTGGGGGGGAGATCCACCGCCTTGCCCTTGATTTTAAGTTCGTATTTCTGGAGAGAGATTTCTATGTTCTCAAACTTAATAAGTTCGCCGTCGGCCGTGTCGTGCTTGGCGTAGCGCCTTAGCACCGCTTTTATTCTGGCGAAAACTTCTTTCATATCAAGGGGTTTTACAATAAAGTCATCGGCGCCGAGTTCAAGCCCCAACACTTTGTCGATAGTTTCGCCTTTGGCTGTTATCATGATAATCGGCTTTGACGAATGCTCGCGGATTTCGCGGCAGACCTGCCAGCCGTCTTTTTTTGGCATCATAATGTCAAGCAGGACTAAGTCCGGCTCATACATCCTAAACGCGGTGACGCCCTCCACGCCGTCGGAAACCGTTTTGACCTCGTAACCTTCTTTTTCAAGATATATCCGTAACAGTTCACAGATATTGCTGTCATCGTCTATGACGAGAATTTTTGTCATCATCGCGGAGCACCTCCATATTTGTTTTAATATTAATTGTTTGCCACATGATGCTTGCCTTTAAATGTTAATTTAACGGCTTGTTTAACTTGCAACTCCACAATACCACATCATACGGCGATTGTCAATACCCTTTTTGAAAAAAATATAATAATTAGTAATTTATGTTCAAAGAATATAGGCGTATTGTGTGTACCTAACTTTCATATTGCAAACAGGCGGGCGGGGATGTATAATGGTTTGTCTTTTTTATTTGTTATTTGCGCTTTGCGCTTTGCGTTTATATTTTCAATAATAAGTCCGTCATAAGGAAAAAATAATGAAACTTGGTATAATAGGTCTCCCCAACGTGGGGAAATCCACGCTCTTCAACGCGCTTACAAAAGCGGGCGCCGAGGCCGCCAACTACGCCTTTTGCACTATCGACCCGAACGTTGGGATAGTTCCCGTGCCCGACGCGCGCTTGGATTCGCTTGCGAAAATTTATAAGCCCGAAAAAACCACCCCCGCCACGGTGGAATTCGTGGATATTGCGGGGCTGGTGAAAGGCGCGTCCAAAGGCGAGGGCTTGGGAAACAAGTTTTTGTCCCATATAAGGGAAGTCGACGCGATAGTCCATGTGGTCAGGTGCTTTGGCGGCGAGGGTGTTATTCATGTGGAGGGGAATGTCGACCCCGTCCGCGACGCCGATACGGTGAACACGGAACTAATCCTTGCCGATATTGAAACTTTAGAGCGGAGAATAGACAGGGTTAAAAAGCAGCTTAAGGGCGACGCCTCGCTGAGGGAGGAGCTCGAAACCCTTGAAAAAGCGGCGGACGGCATGAACGGCGGAACGGCCGCGGGGCAGCTTGAATTATCGGAGAACGAAAAATGCCTGCTCGGCGAATCGTTTTTACTGTCTTTAAAACCCATGATATACGCCGCCAACATTGACGAGGAATCGCTAAGGTCTCCGCTTGGGGAAAACATTTTTTACTCTTCGCTTGAAAAAAAGGCAATGTCCGAGGGCGCGGAGATTATCGCCGTCTGCGCCGGGCTGGAAAGCGAGCTCGCCGAGCTTGACGACGGGGAAAGACAGTCGTATATAAACGACCTTTACCCGGGGTTGGGGCTTGAGGACACAGGACTGAGAAAGCTTATAAATTCGTCATATTCGGCGCTTGGGCTTATTTCTTTCCTCACCGCGGGGCCCAAAGAAGTACGGGCGTGGACAATAAAAAAAGGGACAAAAGCCCCCGCTGCCGCCGGTAAAATACACACCGATTTTGAAAAGGGCTTTATAAGGGCGGAAGTGGTGTCTTACTGCAACCTTATGGCAAAGGGTTCGTTTTTGGCGGCGAAAGAGGCGGGGCTGGTCAAGAGCGAGGGAAGAGAATATATAATGTCCGACGGTGACGTGGCGCTGTTTAGGTTTAATGTGTAAAAAATAAGAAAACAAGCTTTTATTTCACATATTAATTTAAAATTATAAAAAGGCGTATTTAAAAAACGCCGCCAAACAGAAAGGATAAATTTAAATGAGCGAAAGCTGTGGGGGCGACTGCTCCTCCTGCGCCGAGAACTGCGCGCAGAGAGATAAAGAGTCGCTTATTGAAAAACCAAACGAATTGTCCGTTATCCGCAACGTAATAGCGGTGATATCGGGAAAAGGCGGAGTGGGGAAATCCCTTGTCACCTCGCTGCTTGCCGTCAACACCCAAAGGGAGGGGTTTAATTCCGCGGTGCTTGACGCCGATCTGACCGGCCCGTCGATTCCAAAGTCGTTCGGCCTTAAAGGGCGGCTCGGCGGGAACGAGTACGGGCTTATCCCCGCGCGCACGAAAACGGGGATTCAAGTTGTGTCGCTGAACCTGCTTTTAGAAAACGAAACCGACCCTGTTGTCTGGCGGGGGCCGATAATAGCCGGCACGGTAAAGCAGTTCTGGTCGGACGTCATATGGAACGACGTTGATTTTATGTATGTTGATATGCCGCCGGGAACCGGCGACGTGCCGCTCACCGTGTTTCAATCTCTCCCGGTAAAGGGGATAGTCGTGGTCACTTCCCCGCAGGAGCTTGTGTCCATGATTGTGGAAAAAGCCGTCAACATGGCGAAGCTTATGGATATCCCGGTGCTTGGAATTGTTGAAAATATGTCTTATTTCAAATGCCCGGACTGCGGGAAAAATCATTATATCTTTGGGGAAAGCAGGCTCGAGGAGCTTGCCGCGGCGCATGGGATCCCGCGGGTGGCGAGAATACCCATTGACCCGAAGCTCGCCGCCGCCTGCGACAAGGGGCTTTTGGAGCTTTACGAGGGCGACTGGCTTGATGAGTTTACCAAAGGCGTCACCAAGGTAAAATAAAATAAAAAATTAACCGCCGTTCCGTGTTTAAGAAAGGCGGTTTTTTTGCCGTTTTTTACGTTTTACCTGCTTTTTCTTGAAATCGTTAAAACCGATAAAGCAAAAAACACCGCTCCGACTACTAAAAGCAAGGCAATACTGACATACTGGGGGATAGTATTTCCCCCAACCTTAAACACCACGCCTAAAGTTTCTTTGGTTTTTTCCAGCTCTTCGGCGGGTATGTTTTTAAAAGCGGCCTCAAGGGGTTTTTCCATCATTATCTGCCTTAACAGCGAGGCGGAGTGAGAGGGCGGGAACGCCTTGACCGCCCATCTTACGGCGGCGGGCAGGTTGCCGATAGGCATATATATCCCCGTTAAAAAGCCGATAAGAGTGCCGATAATGGTGCTTGCCACGGCAAAAGCGTTTTCGCTTGACAGCATACTCACCATAAAAAGCATTATGGCGGTGTTGCAGAACCCCGAGATCGAAACCACGGCAAGCGCTTTTAAAATTTCCGAAAAGCTCAAAAACCCGCCGCCCCCCGCGACAATATACAGCTCGGCGAGCGCGAAAGTGATAAGCGTGAGGATCATGCCTATGACAAAAGACGAGATCGCGTATCCGCCCACAAGCTTTCTCCTGTCAATGGGGGACGAGTAAAAGTCTTTTATTATTTTTTTGCTCTTATCCTCCACCATTATGCCGTATGCGCCCATCGTGGCGGTTATGGTGGTAATGGCAAGCAGCCCCGCCATTATCCAGTTGTCCATAAACTCATAGGGAACAATCTCTCCGAACCCGCCGCTTAACCCGTTCCTTAGAACAAGCACATACAGACCGATAACGATAAACGGCGACAGCATGGAGAAAAACATTGTGCTTTTATTTCTGAAAAAGACAAGTATGTTTCGCTTTGCAAGTCCGATCATTACTTTTCCATATCCTTCCCGATGATATTTATAAACGCGTCGTCCATTGTTCCCGCCATCACCTCAAAGCCCGTTATACAGCGCTTTATTTCGTCCAGCACTCCGATAGCCTCCATGGTCGATTCCAGCGAAACGGTTATTTTGTTGCCGCAGACGGAAAAATTCAGGTTTTTTTCTCCAAGCAGTGCGCAAAGCGCCTTTGGGTTTGCCGAACTTAAAGTCAGGCGGTCGTTTGTGTGCTTTTCTTTTAGTTCCGCCGGGGTGCCGCCCGCGATTATCTTCCCCTTTTTAATGACATGAACATAGTCCGCGCCGGCCGCCTCCTCCATATAATGGGTGGTGAGGAACACTGTCGTCCCGGCGCCGCGCCGGAGGTCTTCAATGGTTTGCCAGATATCCTTGCGCGCCTGAGGGTCAAGACCTGTGGTGGGCTCGTCGAGAAAAAGAATCTTTGGCGTGTTCACCAGCGCGCGGGCGATATCGCACCGCCGTTTCTCACCCCCCGAAAGCCTGCCGTAACGCTGGCTGAGGAGTTCCGTAACCCCGGCTTTTTCCGCGCCGGCCGCCACCGCCTCTTTTAGCTTTGCCCCCCAGAGCCCGTAGAGCGAGGCGCGGGCGGTAAGGTTTTCACTCACCGTGAGAAGACCGTCCAGCAGCCCGTCCTGAAACACAACCCCTACCGAGTTTCTAATTTTATCGTCTTCTCTGCCAAGCTCAAAACCGTTTATGTCCGCTCTCCCGGCGTCGGGTTTTAAGTAGGTGCAAATCATATCAATGGTGGTGGATTTTCCCGAGCCGTTGGGCCCCAAAAAGGCGAACAGCTCACCTTTGTTAAGGTAAAAATCAATCCCGTCCACCGCTTTGACAGGCCCGTAATGCTTTTTTAAGCCATGTACCTCAAGCGCTTTTTCCATTTTAACCCCCGTTCCGCGTATTTTATTTAAACACAATGATATTTAAACTGCCGATATTTTATCCCCGTTTCGGGGATTATTTTTTTTACAAAACCACAAGCGGGTCATAGCTTTTAATAACGGCGAGCGAAAACTCTCTAAGCCCCTCAAAGTCGCGGTTATGCCTTTCATAAACCCCCACTATACTAAACCCGTCGCCGTGCGCCGCCCTTGCCCATTTGGTGTTGTCCTCAAAGACAACGCAGTCTTTAACTTCCGCGCCTATGTCAAGCGCCACTTTTTTATAAAACCCTTGGGTTTTTTTCACCCCGAAATCATCACAGCAGTAGCTTTTTTCTATGTATCCGTCAAACCCGCCGCGTTTTACGGCGGACATGCAAACCGAAAGTCGGGTAGCGGTGGCGATAAAACACCGCTTGCCCATACCGCGGCAAAATTCCAAAAACTGTAAACCTCCGGGAATGGGCTTGATATCCTCGTCATATATCCCTTTCATATATTTGTAAAAACATTCAATGTTAGGCCTTGAGGCCGTGTAAACGTTCCAAAAGTCCATTGAGTCCACCAGCGTTCCGTCAAAGTCAAATATCAAACAAGTTTTTTCACTTAAAATTTTTGTCAGTCTCTCCCGCATTTTTCACCCTTGCCGTGTTTTTTCCCGGTTTTAGCCGCCGGGACTGTATCTGAAAACCCTGCCCGTCATCTTCGCGGCGCCGGGAACCGCTTTTTTATTTTTGTTTCTTCTTTTTAGTTTCCTTGGAGTGTAAGCTAAGGTAAACGTTTTTACCTGTTTTACCCCCGCCCGCCTTAAAGACGCCTCGCAAGCCTTTATCGTGGCTCCCGTCGTGTATATGTCGTCGAAGAGCAGCACACTTGAAACGCCGCCCAGCTCTTTTTCGTCAGCGTAGAATAATCCCAGCGCGTTCTTCCGCCGTTGGGAGGCCGAGAGCAGCTTTTGTTCCGTCTTGCCCTTTCTTCTTTTTATGGCGGAGGTGGTTTTTATCCCAAGGTTTTTCGCTATGTGTTCGGCGATCTCCTTTGCTTGGTCAAAGCCGTATTTTGAAACATTCTTTTTTGACCGCGGCGGGTACGCCACAAGGTCAAAGCTTTTCCTGCCCGACAGCGAGCCGCACACCAGCTCCGCCATAAAAGCGGCGGCTTCTTTTGTCAGCGAGCGTTTTACCCGCGCTATACAGGCTTTTGACGCGGGGGAGGAGAAATAAAACAAAAACCCTCCGCCGCCGCAGGCGCAGGCGCAGTCGTCCCTCGGCTGTCCGCATGCCGGGCAGTCCTCGTAAAACAAGCCGAAAAACTTGTCAATGCAGTTCGCGCAAAGCGGGATATCCTCAAGCGTCACGCCGCCGCATATCAAGCACTTTTCGGGAAAAAGCAATTTAATAATTCTTGAGACCATTTTTAACCACCGATTAAGTTTACTTTATACCAATCTGTTTGTCAACGGGTATATTTTCCATATTTTTGTGTATCCTAATCCAAGTAAAACTGCAAGACGGAGGAAACCCGTACACATTATGGAAATTAACCTTAAAAAACTTTTTAAAGATTCCTTTAATGTTATAAAAAGGTATAGCAAAAGCGGAAACGACAGCATTGAATGTGTGACCGTTTCGGAAAATTATTATATAATCCACAAGGCGTATAACGAGGCGGACAAGAATTTTTTAAAAAAGGAAAACCTATACCTTATTTGCAGAAGATATTTGGCGCGAAACGGCTGGACGGTTTCGGGGGTAAGCTTTTTTGACTATTTCGGCAAGCTTAACCTTTCGATAAGCGACGTTTACGCGCTTGATACGATTTTGTCTTGCGCCCTTATTATTTCGGCGTCCGACGAGATAAAATCGCTCGGCGAGGGCGGGCGGTGCAATTCGCAAAAGCTTATTTCATCGGTGCTGGCGCTTAGAAAAACCGGGGACATTAAAACCGAGGAGTGTTTCGGCCGGCTTTGCGCCACCGAAAAGATGCTCACGGAAAAAATCGAGCTTTACCGCCTTATGGCCCCCTCCACTAAAAACCTTTGCCGCGGGGCGCTTATGAAGTCCGCGAAAAAGTTCGGGCTTTCTGAAATGGAATATCTTGAAAAATTGAAAAGCCGCGGGGAGAGCGTATATGACATTATAGAGGGCGAAAAGCGCCGCCCGCTTAAGTTTTTTTTGGCTTACGCCTTAATATTTCTCGCGGCTTCTTTTTTTTCTTTTGCTTATTTCGGCCCGATAGCCGTTTTCTCGCTTCTGCCGCTTTATGTTTCCGCCGGCGCGGTCAACGATAAAATCTTCTCGCGTTTTTTTAAAGCGCTCCCTCCGCTCCGGCTCGGGCTGACGGAAATTCCCGACAGCGCCATCACCCTGACTGTTATCACAACCCTTCTCTTCGGCGGGGAAAAAGACAAAACGGTTTTTGACAGCTTGGAAGAATTCTACCTTAAAAACAAAAAGAAAAATTCTTATTTCGGCGTGCTCGCCGACCTCCCGGACTCAAAAAAAATGCAAAACCCCGAGGATATCACGACCATTTCCTACGCCAAGGATCGGGTTGAAAAGCTAAACAAGACTTATGGGGGGGTGTTTTCGCTTTTTCTTCGCCAAAGGACGCTAAATGAAAAAGATATGGTTTGGACGGGCAAAGAGCGAAAGCGCGGGGCGGTCTGCGACCTTGTGAATGCCGTTAAAACAACCGAAAACCCCTTTTTCGTGACGGTTAACGACGCTTACCTTAAAAAAGTCAAGTATATTATAACCCTCGACCGCGACACCACCCTCCCGCTCGAGGGGGTAATTGATTTGGTAAACATAATGCTCCACCCCAAAAACCGCCCCGTAATTGAAAAAGGGCGGGTAGTCAAGGGCTACGGGATTCTCCAGCCGAAAATGAAAACGGGGCTTAAGCCGAGTTATTCCACTTATTACTCGCTGCTTCGCTCTGAGGAAGGGGGGTTTTACGAGAGCGCGAGCTACGAGAGGTACCAGACGGTGCTTGGCAGCGGGGTGTTTTGCGGCAAGGGGATGTTTGACGTGGATTTATTCCACTCGCTCATCCTCCCCGCGTTCCCCCCGGGAAAAGTGCTTTCCCATGACATACCCGAGGGCTGCGTGCTGAGGTGTAGATATGTTCCCGACACCGCCCTTACCGATTCCGGGCCGAGGAACCCGGTGTCTTATTTTTCAAGGCTTCACAGATGGATTCGCGGGGACGCGCAGAACGTAATTTTCTTTGGGAGCAAAATTATAGGCGGCGGGGGAAAGTACAAGCTGCTTGAAAACCTGCTGCGGCATCTCACCCCTCTTTTTTCGGCGGTTGGGATGCTTGCCGCCTCGTTTTTGCCGGGGTTTTCGCAAAACAAGGCGGCGCTTTTGTTTTTAACCCTCCAGTCATATAACGCCACTTACGCTCTGCTCACGGTGTTTTCCATGCTGACAAAGCGCGCCTACACGCCGAGACGGTTTTTTTCGGTGGCGTTCAGCTCGACGGTCAGGGGGCTGGGAAACCTCGCGCTGGAGTTTGCCTCGGTGTTTGAATACGCCACGCGGGCGGCGGATGCCTTCGCGCGGGCGCTGTGGCGGCTGCTGTTTTCTAAAAAAAGGCTTATGGAGTGGGTTACCTTCACCCAGTCGGACGTTTTCTCAAGCGGGTTTTTAAGCCATGTATCAAGCCTTCTCGCGTCCGCGCTGGCCGGCACGGTGCTTTTGGTGTTTTCCCCTTATTCCGTTTACCGCCTGACGGGGCTTTTGGTGTTTTTATATCCGGCGACCTCGTATTTGCTGTCTTTTAGAATCAAAAGCAACGAGATAACGCTGAGTCAAGGGCAAAAAGACGAGCTTATCGGTTACGCCTCCGACGCCTTTAAGTTTTTTTACGAGCGCGTGGGTAGAGAGACAAACTACCTCCCCCCCGACAACGTGCAGCTCTCGCCCTCCGACGTCACGGCCGAGCGAACCTCGCCGTCCAATATCGGGCTGTATTTGCTGAGCCTCGCGGCGGCAAACGATTTTGGCTTTGTAAATCAAAATTTTGTCGTGTCCCGAACGGAAAAGGCGTTTAAAACAATGAGGCGGCTAAAGCGCTGGAACGGACACTTTTATAACTGGTATGACACTCGTTCTACGGAAGTCATTGGCGGCGGGTATGTTTCAACGGTGGATTCCGGGAACCTTGTGACAATGCTTATAACTTTTGCCTACTGTCTTATGGAGTATAGCGACCCAAAAGCCGCTTCCCTTGCCGCTGAGGCTTTGCAAATGGCGGAGGAGGCCGACTTCGCCGCTTTGTATAACAAGGAAAAGGACTTGTTCTGGCTGGGCTATTCGCCGAAAGACGGCTACGGCGAAATATGCTACGACCTGCTTATGAGCGAGATCCGCACCACATGCTATTTCGCCTGCGCCAAGGGCATAACCCCAAAAGCCCATTGGAAGTCGCTGTCAAGGGCTATTGTCGCCAAAAACGGCTTTATCGGAATGGCGTCGTGGTCGGGAACCTCGTTTGAGTACTTTATGCCCGAGCTGTTTTTGCCCACGTTTGAAAACTCGTTTATCGACGAGAGCCTTTCGTTCGCGATGTATAACCAGCGCGGCTATAAAAAAGACAGGGTGTGGGGGGTTTCCGAAAGCGGGTTTTATTCGTTTGACTCGGAAATGAACTATCAGTACAAGGCGCACGGCGCGCCGGCGCTGGCGCTTAGAAAATACCGGGACGGGGAGTTTGTGGTTTCCCCTTATTCCTCTTTTATAATGATTCAAAAGGGGCCGGAGGCGGTTTTAAAAAACCTGCGGGCGCTGAGGGAGCGCGGCATGTACGGCGAGTACGGCTTTTACGAGGCGCTTGACCTTTCCTCCGAGCCCGGCGGGGTGGTGAGGAGCTATATGACCCACCACACCGGGATGATACTTGTCGCCTGCGCCAACGCCTGCTTTGACAATATATTTAAAAAGCGGTTTACCTCCGACAGGGCGATTGCCTCCTCATATGAGCTTTTATGCGAAAAAATCCCCACCGACGTTTATCTCTACCCTACGGGGTTCACCCCGCCCCGAAAGGAAAAAGTCCGCTACCCCGCGACCGAGGTTCAGACGGATTTCTCGCTTGCCTTCCCCGACGCGCAGATATTCCAAAAGGGCAACCTCGCGCTTGTTGTGTCAAGCGACGGCAGGATATCGATGCGGTTTGGCTCTTATATCGTAAACGGCGTTAACTTTCAGGCCTTTTCAAAAAAGCGGGGGCTATGCTTTGCCTTTGGGGAAAAAGGAATTATAAGAGGCTGCGAGCCGGCGGGGAAAAGCAGGTTTTCATTTGAAAAATACTCAAACGGGTTTGCTTTTATTTCGTCCGACCCGTTTTTCCCCTCGCTGATACGGGGGAGCCTGTCCTCGGACGGAAAGGTGTTTATCTTTGACACCCGCGCCGATAAAAAATCTTCCCCCGAAGTTTATTTTTACTTTGAGCCGGTGCTTGAGAGACAAGAAAATTTTAATTCCCACCCCACTTTCTCAAAACTGTTTATAGTTTCGGAATTTTTGCCGGACAAAAAAATAATTGTCTTTAGGCGGAGGGGTAAGCCCGCTTCCGGGAGGTTCCCCGTCCTCGCCGTGGGGCTTGGCGACTTAAAACAGGATTTTTCATTTTGCACTGACAACGAACAGGGCTTTTCCCATATGTTTTTTTCCCCTCAAAACACTCTCGGGCGGGGGCGCGAGTATGACAACGCGAACGGCGTGTGCATAAACCCCGCTTGCGTTATTAAAACTTCACCCGTCCCCGGCGGGGAGGCAAGGCTTATAATCTCTGCCGCGTACACCGAAAAAGAATGCGTGGACAATGTTTGTCAAGCAAGGCGGAGGGTGGAGGTAATAAGAAGGGGGGAAACCCTCCCCGCGCTTGCCGAAAAAGCCGTTTCTTCGTCTCTGTTTGCCAAAGGGGTGTGCGCTTACCACAAAAGCGACGCGTCAGTATTGTGGAAAGCGGGGATTTCCGGCGACTATCCTCTCCTGACGCTCGGCGTTTACAGCGAGAGCCTGCGTTGCGCCGCGGGAATGCTAAGCGCGTTCAGGCTCCTCTCAACCTCGTTTTTAAGGTGCGAGCTGTTGTTTTTAACCCATGAAAAAGGGGGTTATATGTCCCCGCTCGCCGCTTTTGTCCGCGACTGCGTTTCGGAAATGGGGTGCGAGAGATTTTTAGGCCGCCGCGGCGGGGTTTTTATTGTCAACGCGGCTTTGTTTTCTGACGATGAGCAAAAATTTATAAAAGATTTTTCGTCCTTTTACTATGAAACCGACTCCCCCCCGGCGCCGGGCGGCCGGTCCTGCCCTCCCCCGGCTGAAATAATTCGAAGAATAGATAGCGGCGCGGAAAAAATAGTTTCCGGAACCGAAAACATGGGCGAAAACACCATAAAGTTAAGCGGCGAGTTCAGGCTCCCGCGGTCTTATGTTATGGCAGGGCATGCCTGCGGGGCGGTGGTGACCCACAAAACGCTGGGGTTCAGCTTTTTTCACAACGCGCGGGACAAGCGGATAACTAAGTTTGACGGCGATATATATTCCCCCGCTTACGGCGAGGAGCTTGTTTTTTTTGACGGCGGCGGGGTTTATGACCTTGTGGGGATATCGGAAAAAGCCGAATACGAAGACGGCGCAGCGCAATACCACGGGAGCGTCGCGGGGCGGCAATACACCGTCAGGGTTTTTGTCTCGGCGAAGCTGCCGGTCAAGGTTATTTGCGCGGAGTTTTGTGAGAGCCCCGGCAGGGTCGGCCTTTGCGCGTTCCCTCAGGACAAAAGAAGCTGCTTTTTCCCGATCGCCGGGGGGAGGGCGCTGGGGTTCTGCTCGCTTGAAAGCTCTTCCTCGGGACAGATAAACTTTATCTATACCGAAAACGGAAGCTATGAAACCGACTACTACGCCTTTATAAACGGCAGAAAATCAGGGCTCTGCGACGCCGCCTGCGTTTGCGCGGCAAGCCAGAGGCAGGTCTTTTATTTGGGCGCCTCGCCAAGCCTGTCCGGGGCGGAGAGGGTGATTTCCGCTCTTTCAAAAGATATCTTTCAGTCGGAGCTTGCGGGGGCGGCAGAACTCGCGAGGTCGTTTATACCAAAGTTCAGCCTGTTTTCAAGTTCCCAAAAGACAAACTCGCTCTACACTCCGTTTTCGCCTTATCAGGCGGCGTTTTCAAGATTTTTGGGTAAGACGGGTTTTTACCAGACCGGCGGGGCGTACGGTTTCAGGGATCAGCTCCAGGACTGCCTCTGCCTTGTTTATTCCCGCCCTGACGTGGTGAGGACTCATATCGCGCGGTGCGCCGCTCGGCAGTATATTGAGGGCGACGTCATGCACTGGTGGTTTTATAAACGCGGCAAAGTGTACGGCATACGCACGAAATGCTCGGATGACCTTTTGTTTCTCCCCTACACGGCGGCGGATTATATAGCTAAAACCGGAGACACAAGCTTGCTCGGGGCGGAAATCGCGTATCTCGCCTCCCCTCCGCTTGAAACGCAGGAGCGTTTTGAGTCGCCTGAAAGATCTGAAATTAAAGAAACCCTCTACCGCCACTGCGCGAGAGCAATCGAGCGTTCGGCAAGCCTTACGGGCGAGAGGGGGCTTTGCCTTATGGGGAGCTGCGATTGGAACGACGGCTTTTCGGCGATCGGTTCTGGCGGCAGGGGCGAATCTGTGTTCACCACGATGTTTTTGGGGATTGTCTGCCGCGACTTTGCCGAAGTTTGTAAAATCTACGGCGACAATGATTACGCGGAGGTGCTGACCCGGAGATACGAAGAAATTAAAACAAAAGTTTTAAAAATATTTACCGGGGATCGGTTCCCTCGCGGAACGTTTGACGACGGAAACTTTTTCGGCACGGAAGAATCCGAGGAGTGTAAAATCGATATAATAAGCCAGTGCTTCGCGTCGCTTCTCCTTGGCGGCACGCCCGAGACAAAAGCCGCGATGAACACCGCCTACGCCAAGCTGTTTGACGGGGAAAAGGGGATATTCAAGCTTTTCGCCCCGCCTTTCGATAAAGTTGAGGCGGGGTATATCTCCCATTATCCTCCCGGCGTGCGTGAAAACGGCGGGCAGTACACACACGGCGCGCTGTGGGGCGCGTGGGGGTTTTTCGCCTGCGGAGAATACGAAAAGGCATGCGAGGTTATGGAAAAAATCACCCCCGTCTATCACTCCGACACTATGGAGAGGGCGGAAATTTACAAGCTTGAGCCCTACGCGCTTTCCGCCGATATTTATTTGTCGGGGCGCGGCGGCTGGAGCTGGTACACGGGCTCGGCGGCGTGGTATTTTAAAATAATGACCGAAATTATTCTCGGCGTCAGGTTTTCCGGCAACTTTTCAACCCTCAGCGTATTTCCGCTCGTCGAATACACCCTGCTTGTTGAAAAAAACAATTATAAACTTAAGATTATTGTATCAAAAGACCAGCAAAACATGAGCCTTGACGGCGTTCCCGCCGATTTTCCCATTAAAATCCCACCCGGGGAGCATGTGCTGAGGCTTAAACCCATATATTGACAAACTTAAAACATGAGGGTATAATTGCTTTTGCAAGATAAAATACCAAAGCCAAAACCGGCTTTTCGCGAAAGAGATGGGACAGCAAATGACAACGGAAACCGCGCTTAAAAAACTGTTTGAGTATGAAAAGACAAGCTTTGCCTTAGGACACGCCGCGGGGGTGATTTATTACGACGGCGCCACGGTCGCCCCGAAGGGTTCGGGGGAAGTAAGGGCGGCGACGCTTGGGGAACTGTCAAGGATAAGCTATAACCTCGCCACCTCGAAAGAAACCGAGGAAATGATTTTTACTCTTATGGAGTCTCTTGACAAGCTTGACAGCGTCACTCAGCGAAAGGTAAAAGAGCTCCACCGCGCGAATGAGAGAACGCGAAAAATCCCCGTGGAGGAATATGTCCGCTGGCAGGAGCTGACCACAAAAGCGGACGATATATGGCACGGCGCCAAAGCAAAAAACGACTTTAAGTCTTTTGAGAAAATTTTAGGCGAAGTGTTTGACGCGGCGAGAAAGCTCGCCTTGTATATGGAGCCGGGGAAACACCCCTATGACACGCTTCTCGATATGTTTGAGCGGGGGCTTGACAGAGAAAAATGCGACAGCTTTTTCTCTTCTCTGAAAGAGCGGATTCCGGGTCTTATATCAAGAGTGGGGAAAAGCCGGTTTCAGGTCGACGATTCCCCGCTGAAACAAAGCTTCCCGATAGCAAAACAGCGGGAATTTTCAAAGTTTGTCATGGGGGTAATGGGAATCGACGGAAACCACTGCGCGCTGGGCGAGACCGAACACCCCTTTACCACAAGTTTTTCCAAATTTGATGTGCGGATGACAACCCACTACTACGCCGACAAGTTCGCCTCCTCGCTGTACTCGGTGATACACGAGGGCGGGCACGCGCTGTACGAGCTGAATATCGGCGATAACATTGCTTTCAGCACAATTGGCGGCGGCGCGTCAATGGCGATGCATGAGAGCATGTCAAGGTTTTATGAAAACATTATCGGCAGGAGCAGGGAATTTTCCGGCGTTATTCTCCCTTGGCTTAAAAAAGAGTTTTCGCCTTTGCTCGACAGCGTAGGGGAAGACGATTTCTACCGGATGATAAATAAATCAACCCCGTCGCTGGTCCGCATTGAGGCCGACGAGCTGACCTATTGCCTGCATATTATGGTGAGGTATGAGCTTGAAAAGCAAATGATAGAGGGGAGCCTCACTTCGGCATATCTCCCGGCCGAGTGGAAAAGGCTTTACGGCGAATATCTCGGCGTCGACGTGCCGAACGACACCCTCGGCGTGCTTCAGGATTCCCACTGGTCAAACGGAAACATCGGCTATTTCCCGTCTTACGCCATCGGATCGGCCTACGGCGCCCAGTATATAGATGAAATTAACAAGGATTTTGACCTATTCTCAGCCGTGAGAACGGGTAGCCTTGTTAAAATAAACAAGTGGTTTGAGGAAAAGGTCTGGCGCCACGGCAGGCTGTGCGACCCCGATAAGCTGTTTGAATCGGTCTGCGGGAGTTTCAAGCCCGACGTCTATGCCGATTACCTTGAGGCAAAATTTAAGGATATTTATCACTTATAGTTGTACTTTAAAAACCCGCCGTTTTTAAACGGCGGGTTTTTAAAAAATATTTACAGCTAAATCTTAACGTTTATAACTCCGCCGCACTTAGGGCATTTTAAAGTGTGGCTGCCTTTTTTGTTGGGGAACCTCAAAGTCGCCGAACAGTGCGGGCAGGAGCGGTATTTAAAGTGTTTTCTCTCTTTAATTCTTCTAAAAAAGACAGAGAACTTCTTCTTAAGGTCAAAAAACTTTGATTTAAACTTGAAAAACAAACTTAGGTAAACCCTGTTTTCTTTTTGTCGGACATAAATTTTACGGGAGAAAAAGCGGTAAGCGAAAATAATGGAAATAAGCAGCGAGACAACCGTTAAAATTTGGGATCTAATCAGAATATTCAACACCGAAAGGGCGATATATAATATAAAAAGCGCTTTGTTTAGGTTGTCAATCCCATATCTCCCCCGCATAAAATTTCGTAGCTTATACCCGATCATTTTCCCCCGCTCTATTCCCGCTTTGCGGATATAAAGCGCCTCCCCTCTGTAAAAATTTCAGTTAAAACTATAAGTTGCGGCGCGGCGGCTGTTATTCCGAATTATTTTTGCCAAACGAGTTCCCCGCCCCGCCCGGGGTATAATAAACTTTGCTGCCCGGGGGCACCGAGTGGGTGAGCCATACATTGCTGCCAATAACACTGTTGTCGCCCACAACCGTGTCGCCGCCGAGAATGGTCGCGCCGGCGTAAACAATAACATTGCTGCCTATGTCGGGGTGGCGCTTTACCCCTTTTATGGGGTTGCCGCGCTCGTCAAGCTCAAAGCTTTTGGCGCCGAGGGTAACTCCCTGATAAAGCTTGACATGGTTTTTTATGACTGTCGTCTCGCCTATCACCACTCCCGTGCCGTGGTCGATAAAGAAATATTCCCCGATTTCCGCGCCGGGGTGAATGTCAATCCCCGTGGTTTGGTGGGCGTATTCCGTCATCATCCGCGGGAGGATTCTTATCCCCTGCTCATAAAGGCTGTGGGCTATGCGATATATACTTATCGCCTCAAACGCCGGGTAGGCAAGCATTACCTCGGTTTGGGAATTCGCCGCCGGGTCGCCCTCATAGGCGGCTTTCACGTCTGTTTCAAGCAGCCCGCAAATACTGTCGAGCTTTGCCAAAAATTCGCAGACAAGGCTTGTTGCCTCTTTTTTATCCCTGCCCTGTTTTGGGAGGAGGTCTTTTAAAACATCGTACAGCAAAACGGCCGCTTTGCGGAGAGAAATTTCAACTTCTTCCCGCCAAAGGTCGCCCCCGCCCGTGGATTCGCCGAATATTTTAGGGCACATCGCCCCCCTCAGCTTTTGCAGAAGGACTTCAACCTGCGCTTTCAGCTTGGGGCGGCTCATAGGAACAAACGGCTCGCTGACCCGATTTATTAGCTTTTTTGCCGCGGCCGAGACCTCGCGGTTTATGTCGTGCGGGCTTTTATCCATTTAAGAAATTTCTCCTTTCGTCTTTGAAGCGGCGGCTTTAGTCCGCGCCCGGCGCGAAGGCATCGGTGGAAAGATATCTGTCGCCGGTGTCCGGGAACACGGTCACTATTGATTTTCCCCCGCCGATTTCCTTAGCCAGCGAAATCGCCGCGAAATACGCCGCGCCCGAGGATATTCCCGCGAGGATTCCCTCCGTTTTTCCAAGCTCCCTTGCCGCTTCCTTGGCGTCCGACCCCTTTACCCGAATAATTCTGTCAACCATTTTAGTGTCAAGGGTGTCCGGCACAAATCCCGCGCCCAGCCCCTGTATGGCGTGCGGGCCGGGGGCTCCCCCCGAGAGAACCGGGGATTCATCGGGTTCGACGGCAAACACCTTAAGATCTTTTATCTTTGACTTTAAAAACCCGCCCGCGCCGGTGAGCGTGCCGCCGGTGCCGACCCCGGAAATAAAATAATCAATATCCCCTCCGAGGCACTCAAAAATTTCCGGCCCCGTGGTTTCAAAATGGGCTTTTGGGTTTGCGGGGTTTACAAACTGGCCGGGAATAAACGAACCGGGGGTGGCGGCGGCGATTTCCCCCGCTTTTTCAATCGCGCCTTTCATTCCCTTTTTGCCCTCGGTAAGAACAAGAACCGCCCCGTACGCCTTTAAAATGGCGCGGCGCTCTTTTGTCATGGTGTCGGGCATGACGATTACCGCCTTATACCCGCGGGAGGCGGCGACGGCGGCAAGGCCGATCCCCGTGTTGCCGGAAGAAGGCTCGATAATAACCGTGTCCTTGTTTATCAGCCCGTCTTTTTCGCCCTGAACTATCATTGACAGCGCGATTCTGTCCTTGACCGACCCCGTGGGGTTAAAAAATTCAAGCTTCGCGAAAATTCTTGACCCCAAGCCATGGAGCGAAGCGGTGTTTTTAAGTTCCAGCAGCGGAGTGCCGCCTATTAGCTGAGTCACCGATGTGAAAACCTTTTGATTTTTCATTTTTATGACCATTCCTTTTGCAGCTGAGTTTGAAGTTTGTTTCGGTCGCGTCCTTCGCGATTCGCGTCATTCTGCCTGACGCGAAAGAAACAAACTTCGGGATTGAAAGTTTATCTTTCAATCTT
>JBAYZO010000014.1:0-36004 GCA_041672465.1 Eubacteriales bacterium | reverse complement strand
CGCCGGGCTGGTGCTGGGGCTGACAAGTTCGTTCCCGACGGTCAGGCTTTTGGGGTATTCTATAATGCGGGGCGGGATTTCCGCCATGATTGTGACGCTGTTTTTCCTCCCCGCGCTTCTCGCGGTTACTGATAAACTAATTATATTTAAATTTTTTAAGCGTAAAAATAAAAGTAAAGTTGTAAAAGAAAGCGAAGAATAGCTCTGTAGAAGAATAATTCCGTAATGGTGTAAAAACACCTAAAAAAGCAAGCTTTCCTTTATTTATCTACCTTCCATCAGCGTAGGGCGGGGGCTTTACCACCGAATATATAAATAATTTTATTTATTCCCTTTTGATGTGTTAATTGACGCAATAAGCATTCGGCGGATTGTTCCGCAATTTGCACAAAGCGTTTTAATATCATCTCGGTGAACTAATTCGGCTTTAATAAGAAGTTCAAGCCAATACTCGGTTTCGTAACACTCTTTCAAAGCGATTTGTAGCTTAGCGATAAAATCGGCTTTGCCGTGAGCATAATTTGCTTCGTGTATATTTGCTCCGATTGATGTTGCGGAACGCTCAAGCTGATTTTTTACTGATGAATGGCCTTTTATTCTTTCGCATAATTTCAATATATCAACGGAAAATTGCATAGATAAATCAATTAACTTATTTTCTTTCACAATATCACCTCAAAAATATTATAACATATTTGTTAAAACATTGCTATGAAATATGAAAAATAAATGTCTTGAATATAAAAATGAGAATAATAGCTATAACTTCTTTACTTTAGGTTTTATTTTTTCGCATTTAATGAAATATTGCTTCGCAATATGAAATAATGGTCTCGCGACCATTATGAAAATTTTTGCTTACGCAAAAAGTGAAATAAAATAAATCCACCCATGCCCGCAGGCATTTCATACGCCGCAGGCGTATTTCATGTGCGTTAGCACATTTCACAAATCCGCAAGGATTTATTTCATTGAAAAAAGAAAGCCAAAGTAAAATGGATAAAAATTATAGGTAATAGTTATCACTTCGTTACTTTAGTCTTATTTTTTCGTCTTAAATGAAATATTGCTTCGCAATATGAAATAATGGTCTTGCGACCATTATGAAAATTTTTGCTTACGCAAAAAGTGAAATAAAATAAATCCACCCATGCCCGCAGGCATTTCATACGCCGCAGGCGTATTTCATGTGCCACAGCACATTTCACAAATCCGCAAGGATTTATTTCATTGAAAAAAGCGCCTTTTGGCGCTTTTTTCTGGTACGCCATGGGGGATTCGAACCCTCGACCTACTGGTTCGTAGCCAGGTACTCTATCCAGCTGAGCTAATGGCGCATATAAAAAGTATATTGGGTACTCGTTTGCGGAAATAAATAAATAAAACAAATAAAAAGCAAAAATGCCGCCGTCAAGGTCTTATTATTTCGCTTTAGTATAATATCACACCGCTATAATAATGTCAAGACAATAAGCCAAACAAACGCGAAAATAAAAGCTTACTTCATGGCTGAAAACGGATTTTTAACGTCTTTTTAAGGCGATATCAATATCTTTTTGGCTTATAAAACGGTTGGAAAGCTTGATCTCCCCGCCGTTTTCGGCGGCGAAATAATGGGTATAGCCGTATGTCGCCTTATAGACGGCGTTTACCTTTCCGCCGTCCGAAAAGGTGATGACAACCTCCTCGCCGCCGGAAAGGATAAGATTTTTAACTAAAACGTCCATTAAAACCCCCCGATTTTTAAAAGCAGGCCCCGCCGTTTAAGCGGCGGAGCCTTTAATTGTATCCGTAAAGCCGCGTCAGAACGGAATAACGGCTATTTTCCGTCTTTCTTTGACGACTTTGACTTGCTTTTTTTGTCTTTGCCGAAAAGGGTGTCGGCGTCGACAAGCGTGATAAGCGCCATCTCGGCTCCGTCGCCCCTTCTGGGGCCAAGCTTATACACGGCGGTATAGCCGCCCGCCCTGTCGCCGTAAAACGGGGCGATTTTATCGAAAAGCGTATACACGACCTCTTCTTTTTTCAAGAACGCGATTGCGCGTCTTTTGGAGGCGAGGGTGTTGCTTTTACCGAGCGTAATTACTTTATCGGCGAGAGCGCTGACCTCCTTGGCGCGGGTTACTGTGGTTTCTATCTTCCCGTTTTCAAGCAGATAAGTAACCATACCCTGAAGCATAGACATTCTATGCTGGGTGGCCCTGCCTAATTTTCTTGTTCCGGGCATTTAATTTGCCTCCTTTAATCGAATTGCGGAAATGGCTTTAATCGTCGGTCTTTTTAAGGGAAAGACCTAAGGAGCTGAGTTTTTGGATAACTTCCTCCAGAGATTTCTTACCGAGGTTACGGACTTTGATCATGTCTTCTTCGGTGCGGTTTATAAGGTCCTCAACCGTGTCTATCCCCGCCCTCTTAAGGCAGTTGAACGAGCGAACCGACATATCAAGTTCTTCTATGGTCATATCAAGGACTTTTTCCTTAACCGCTTCCTTGCTTTCAACCATAACTTCGGCGTTTTTCGCCTCGTCGGAAAGCTCCACGAACAAATACAGGTGCTCGCTTAGGATTTTAGCCGCCAGCGAGACAGCCTCCTTAGCCGTTATAACGCCGTTTGTCGTGAGTTCAAGGGTTAGCTTGTCATAGTCGGTTATATTGCCCACACGGGTGTTCTGGACGTTGAAATTGCAGTTCTTTACCGGCGTGAAGATTGAATCGGTGTAAATGGTGCCGATAACGGGCGAAGAGCCCTGTTTATTTCGTTCGGCGGAAACATATCCCCTGCCGTGGTCAAAGGTTATCTCCAGATAAATGGAAGCCTCTTCCTCAAGAGTCGCGATATGAAGATCGGGGTTGAGGATTTCTATGTCGCTGTCGCAGATAATATTTTTCGCCGTCACTTCCATTTCACCGGCTTCTTTGATGTATACGGTTTTGGGTGAGGATGAATACAGGCGGGCGACAAGCTTTTTAATGTTAAGCACTATTTCGGTGACATCTTCCTTAACGCCTTTAATGGTGGACAGTTCGTGAAGCACGCCGTCGATTTTTATGCTTATGGCCGCCACGCCGGGCAGCGAGCTTAAAAGGACACGTCTTAAGGAGTTTCCAAGTGTGATGCCATAACCACGTTCAAGGGGTTCGATAACAAAAGTGCCGTGTTTGCCGTCTTCGCTTATCTGAGCGGTGGTAATGCTCGGTCTTTCGATTTCGATCATTAGATAAAACCTCCTTATGGTTTAACTATTTTGAATACAACTCCACTATAAGGTGTTCTTCAAACGGGAAGTCAACGTCTTCCCTCTTAGGCAGGGCGGCAATAGTGGCGACAATGTTTTCTTTGTCGACGCTAATCCATTCCGGGATAGTTCTGCCGCTGATATTTTCGACAAGCACTTTAATCCTTGGTGATTTGCGGCTGGAATCCTTAAGCGTAATGACATCGTTAGCATTAACGATATATGACGGGATATCAACCTTTCTGCCGTTTACCGTAAAATGTCCGTGGCGAACGAGCTGGCGCGCTTCGCGGCGGCTGTCTGCCATGCCCATGCGGTAGACCACGTTGTCAAGCCTGCGCTCTATAATAGTGAGCAGGTATTCGCCGGTCTGACCCGTTTTTTTGCCGGCTTTGACAAAGTAGTTTTTAAATTGCTTCTCTAAAATACCATAATACCTTTTTGCTTTTTGCTTTTCCCTAAGCTGAAGGCCGTATTCTTTTGTCCTTCTTCTCCCCGCGCTGGCGCCATGCTGCCCGGGAGCTTTTTCTCTCCTGACAAAGGAACATTTGTCCGAAAAACATCTCTCGCCCTTTAGCATTAGCTTAACGCCTTCCTTGCGGCAAAGCCTGCAAGCGGGACCTGTATATCTTGCCATTATTTAACCTCCAATTACCTAATACAAACGTAAAAACGCAAAGCGCTAAACGCTATACGCGTCTTCTCTTTGGCGGACGGCAGCCGTTGTGCGGGATAGGTGTTACATCTTTTATTGACGTAATGTCCAGACCTGCCACCTGAAGAGCGCGTATGGCCGCTTCTCTGCCCTGACCGGGGCCTTTTACAAATACCTCTATTGTTTTGAGTCCGTGCTCCATTGCCGCTTTCGCCGCGGTTTCGGCGGCCATCTGGGCGGCGTAAGGCGTTGATTTTCTCGAACCCCTGTACCCGAGTTCCCCGGCGGAAGCCCACGAAAGCGCGTTGCCGTGAAGGTCGGTTATTGTCACAATAGTGTTGTTAAAGCTGGATCTGATATGCGCCGCGCCGCGTTCGATATTCTTGCGCTCGCGGCGTTTTTTAGAAACGCCTCTTTTTTGCTGAGTTGCCATTCATGTGCCTCCCTTACTTCTTCTTGTTAGCGATAGTCTTGGCGGGGCCTTTTCTTGTCCTCGCGTTGGTTTTTGTCCTTTGTCCCCGCACGGGCAGCCCTTTCCTATGGCGAACGCCGCGATAGCAGTCGATTTCAACCATTCGCTTTATGTTAAGGGCGACATCGCGTCGCAAGTCGCCTTCAACCGCGTAATTGGCGTCGATAAACTCACGCAGCTTCGCCACGTCGTCCTCGGTAAGGTCTTTTACGCGGATGTCAGGATTAATTCCTGTTTTCTTAAGGATTTCGTTGGAACGGCTCCTACCGATACCAAAAATGTAGGTAAGGCCTATCTCAACGCGTTTTGCGTTGGGAATATCCACGCCGGAAATTCTTGCCATTATTACACCTCTCTTGTAAAATCTGAGTTTTAACCTTGTCTTTGTTTATGCTTTGGATTTTCGCAAATAACCATTACTTTGCCTTTTCTTTTAACGATCTTGCACTTTTCGCAGATCTTTTTTACGGAAGGCCTTACTTTCATTGTTAATACCTCCAAATTGGTATGATTTACGCAAAAACTTATCAGAGCTTACTTTTATTTTTATTTTGCTCTGTATGTTATTCTTCCCTGGGATAAATCGTATATGGATACCTCTACGGTGACCCTGTCCCCGGGGAGAATTCGTATATAATGCATTCGCATTTTACCCGAAATTCGCGCCGTCACCATATGCCCGTTTTTAAGCTGAACCTTAAAAACCGTGTTGGGCAGAACCTCGGTAACTACGCCTTCAAATTCAATGACATCGTCCTTAGCCAGAATTATCACCCCTTTGTAGCCGGTCTTCCGGCGCATTGCCGAAAGTGCCGGATTCTGAAAGACAAGACGTTATGGCTTTTCTAAGCGCTTTGTTTGTCATGGCTTGCGGGTCGGCTATTTTCAGCCCTTCCAAAACCCTTAAATGCTTTACGCTCTTTAGCTTTGGATTTTTCACGCTCCGCTTTCGCCCGTCGGCGCAGGCAAGCCTTTGGCCGGCGCCAAAACCGCATGTCAAAACTACATAAACGCTTCCTTTATCTTTCCCCGCGAGGGAGAGAGCTAAACTTCCTGTTAAATTGACCAAATTTAAATCTACCGTCCGCATAAATAAACCGTCACGCGGGGAGAGTCAGAATCTCGGGGCCGTTCGCGGTTATCGCCAGCGTGTTCTCGTAATGAGCCGAAAGGCTGCCGTCTTGCGTGACCACCGTCCAGCCGTCTTTTTTCACTCTCACCCGCCATGAACCCATGTTTACCATCGGTTCGACCGCGAGGGTCATGCCCTCCATAAGCTTGACGCCGTGACCGGCGATACCGTAGTTCGGAACGCTGGGGTCTTCGTGAAGTTCCCTGCCTATGCCGTGACCGACAAAATCCCGAACCACCGAAAAGCCGTTTTGAACGACGATTTTTTCAATGGCCTCGCCGATATCCCCAATTCGCTTTTGCGGGTAAGCTTGCTCTATTCCCGCGTAAAAGCTGTTTTTTGTGACTTCAATCAGCTTTTGTACTTCCTCCGCGACTTCCCCCACCGGGAAAGTGGCGGCGCAGTCGCCCTGAAAGCCTTTATAAAGCACGCCGACATCTATTTTAACAATATCGCCGGGTTTGACAACCCGATTTCCCGGTATGCCGTGGATGACTTCGTCGTTGACGGACACGCAGGCGGCGGCGGGAAACCCGGAATACCCCAAAAAGGAGGGCGAAGCGGAGTGGGAGGAAATGACTTCTCTTATTTTTCTCTCTATTTGCCTTGTGGTTACGCCCTCTTTAATTACTTCCCCGGCCGCTTCTCTCGCGAGAGCGGCTATCCTGCCTGCGTCCCGCATTTTTTGGATCTCGGCATGGGATTTTAGTGTAATCATATTATGTTATCCCGAGCGCCTTAAACACAAGGCTTGTGGTGTCTTTGATTTCTTTTTGCCCCTTTATTGTTTTCAATATCCCAATTTCGCGGTAATAGTCTATTAAAACTTCGGTTTGGGAGTGATAAGTCTTAAGCCTTGATGCGACCACCTCCGGCATGTCGTCCTGACGGGCGACCAGCCTGCCGCCGCATTTGTCGCATCGGCTTGTGTCTTTAGGCGGGCCGTATTTAAGCGAGTAAGGCGCGCCGCAGTCCTCGCAAAGCCGTCTTTGGGACAGCCTTTCAATTATTTCCTCATCGCTCACCTCAAGCGACAAGACCACGTCTATTGTTATCCCCATTTCCTCAAGATATTTCGCCTGAGGCAGGGTGCGGGGAAAACCGTCAAGTATATAGCCGCCCGCGCAGTCGGGTTTGGTCAGCCGTTCCTTGATAATGGCGGTGACAACGCTGTCGGGGACCAAGTCGCCCTTATCCATATACCCCTTTGCCAAAAGCCCTGTCGGAGTGGAGTTTTTAATGGCCTCTCTCAAAACCGCGCCGGTGGAAATCGAGGGTATATTAAGCCTGCCGCAAATAATTTCCGCTTGGGTGCCTTTGCCGGCGCCCGGTGGGCCGAAAAGCACAATATTCATAACAATGCCCCCGTTTCTTATTCAAGAAAGCCCTTGTAGTGACGCATTGTGATTTGAGCCTCGAGGTTGCGGGTGGTTTCAAGCGCCACGCCCACGATAATGAGGAGCGATGTTCCGCCAAAGGCGAGCTGGGAGAATATATAAGAAACGCTTGACGCGGTCCAAGCCCTTATCATAACAATAAGAATTGGGAAAATAGCTACGAAAGACTGGAATATGGCGTCAATAAGCGTTATCCTGCCGAGCGTTTTGCGGATATATTCCGCGGTCGGCCTGCCGGGGCGATGCCCTAAAATCGTGCCGCCGTTCTTTTGCAGGTTTGTGGCAACTTCCACGGGGTTAAAGGATATGGACGAGTAAAAGTAAGCGAACGCGATTATAAGGAAAAAGTAGGATAAAGCGTAAAAAGGATATTTTGAGCCGGCCGAAAACCAGTTTGTAATATTCTTGCTCCACGAAGGGATAACAACCGCGAGCGTTGTCGGCATAGCGACGATCGCTTGCGCGAAAATTATCGGCATAACGCCCGTCATGTTAAGCTTAAGCGGCAGATATGTGTTGTTGCCGCCGTAAACCCGCCTGCCGACCTGCCTTTTCGCGTATTGCACGGGGAGACGGCGTTCGGCGTTGGTGAAGAAAACGATAAACCAGATAATGGCGAGCATAAAAGCAAACGCGAGCGCGACCCAAAGGATATTGAGGTAATTTCTTTCTTTTATACCGAGGTCGGTCACATATCCCCACGCGATACCCACCATAGAGGGAATCCGGGTAAGTATGCTGGCGAAAAGAATAATGGAAATGCCGTTGCCTATTCCATGCTCGTCAATCCGCTCGCCCATCCACATTATTATACAGGCGCCGGCGGTGAACGAAGCTAAAATGACAAGGCAGGCGAAGGTGTTGTTGTTTGTTATAAGGTTATAAGCGCTTATTGTCCGGTAATAGCCGTACGCCAAAACAAGCGAAAGCCCGATTGTGAGAAAACGCGTGATATTCTGGAGTTTCGCCTCCCCCTCGGGTCCGCTTTTCTGAAGCTTGGCAAGCGCCGGAATGGCTACCGTCAAGAGCTGCATAACTATGGATGAAGTGATGTACGGCGAAATCGAAAGCGCGAACAGCGTCGCCTGTGAAAAGGCGTCGCCGGAAAGCAGGTTAAAATAGCCGAGAATGGACGACGAAACGCTGGCGCTTTCAAAATAGCTCTTGAGCGCCGCCCCGTCCACAAAGGGAACGGGTATCTGGGAGCCGAGGCGGAAGATGACGATCATAAAAAGCGTGAAAAGGAGTTTTTTTCGTATCTCAATAACTCTCCAAGCGTTTTTCAGAGTATCAAACATTATACCACCTCAGCAATTCCGCCCGCGCTTTCAATTTTTTCTTTTGCCGATTTAGAAAAAACCGAAGCTTTTACGGTGAGTTTTTTGGTGAGTTCCCCTTGCCCCAGTATTTTTATACCGTCTAAAGTTTTGCGAATAATGCCCATGCCAAGAAGAGCCGCCGCGTCTATTGTTTCGCCCTCTTCAAAATAATGCTCGAGCGACTGAACGTTAACGATGGCGTAATGAGAGGAAAAACGGTTTTTAAACCCTCTCTTCGGCAGTTTTCTGTATATGGGCAGCTGGCCGCCTTCAAATCCCGGTCTTACGCCGCCGCCGGAGCGGGAGTTCTGACCTTTGTGGCCGCGCCCTGCCGTTTTGCCGTTTCCGCTGGCGGGGCCGCGCCCTTTCCTGAAGTTGGGCTTATTGCTGCCGGGGGTAGGAGAAAGCTCGTGAAGCTTCATGGAATGTCCTCCTTTTTTCTCAGTTAATATCGTCTGCGGCGACAGAGCCGGCACTGACTTCTTCGACAGTGACGAGATGGGAAATCACATTGATCTTCCCTTCGGTAGTTACGTCTTTTTCCGCTACTTTTCTGTCGCCTATTTTCTTAAGACCCAAAGATTCGGCTGTTTTAATCTGCTTTTGTTTTTGTCCTATTAAACTTTTTACAAGTGTTATACTTATTTTTGCCATTTATATTACCCCCTTAACCCTTAATGGCGGAGGTTTCAAGCCCTCTCATTTTAGCTACCTGCTCAACCGTCCGGAGTTCTTTTAGCGCCTCAAAAGTCGCTTTGACGACATTGGTGGGGTTGTTTGAACGGAGGGATTTGCCGCGGATATCTCTTATTCCCGCGGAAGACAGCACGGCGCGCATGGTGCCGCCGGCGATAATACCCGTCCCCGGGGCGGCTGGCTTTAAAAGCACCCTCCCCGAACCGTATACGCCGATAGTCTCATGGGGGATAGTCGTACCCTTTAAAGAAACGGTAATCATATTCTTTTTTGCCGCCTCAAGGGCTTTGCGTATGGCTTCGGGAACTTCGGCGGCTTTGCCGAGCCCGTAACCCACGCGACCCTCGCCGTCGCCTACGACGATGAGAGCCGAAAAGCGGGAAATTCGCCCGCCCTTGACGGTCTTTGCCACCCGCTTTGTGGTGACAAGAGTTTCCTTAAGTTCGGTTTCCGAAATATCGTATTTGCTGTTTCTGTTGCCTTTATACATGTTTGCGTTATCCTCCTAAAACTTAAGGCCCGCTTCGCGAGCGCCCGCGGCAAGCTCCAGAACACGGCCGTGATAAAGATATCCGCCCCTGTCGAAAACAACCTCGGCAATACCCTTTTCAACGGCTCTTTTGCCTATGAGTTCGCCCACCTTTTTTGCCGCTTCTTTGTTAGAGCCTTTTTCAAAGCCTTTCTCATAGCTGGAGGCCGCGGCAAGCGTGTTTCCGGTTGTGTCGTCAATAATCTGGACGCTTATATTGCTGTTGGAGCGATAAACGCAAAGCCTTGGGCGCGAAGGAGTGCCCGACACTTTAGCTCTTACTCTTTTATGCCTTTGGAGTCGTTTATAATTGTGATCCGGCCTTTTAATCATGTCTTTTTATTTTCACTCCTTACCTATTTACCGGCCTTGCCGGCTTTTCGCCTGACGGTTTCGCTCGCGTATTTCACGCCTTTGCCAAGATAAGGTTCGGGCGGGCGTTTGCCCCTGATTTCGGCGGCTATCTGGCCTACCTGCTGTTTGCTTATTCCCTTTACTATTATCTTGTCCTGCTGCGGCACTTCAAACGTGAGGTTTTCCGATTCCTCAAAAAATATCTGATGCGAATAGCCTAAGTTCAAAACCAGTTTCTTCCCCTGCTTTGCCGCCTTATAGCCCACTCCGCTTATTTGGAGCTCTTTTGAAAAGCCCTCGGTGACGCCTAAAATCATATTGTTTAAAAGCGTTCTGCTCAGCCCGTGAAGCGAGCGGTTGGTCTTTTCGTCGTCCGGCCTTTTGACGGTGAGGGTATTTTCTTCTTTGGATATGGCCATATTCGGGTGGAACTGTCTTTCAAGGCTCCCCATCGGACCTTCCACTTTGACAAAGTTGTCGTCCCCGACAGTAACTTTAACCCCGGCGGGGATGGTTATTAGCATTCTTCCGATTCTTGACATAGCTCCGCTCCCCCTTACCACACAAAGGCGAGCACTTCGCCGCCAACGTTTTCTTTCCGCGCCTGACGGTCGGTCATAAGCCCTTTTGACGTGGATATTATGGCTATGCCGAGCCCGTTTTTAACCCTCGGCAGTTCGTCCGCGGCGGCGTAGATTCTAAGGCCGGGTTTTGACACCCTTTTGATCCCCTGCAAGATACGGGATTTATTTTCGCCGTATTTAAGGGTGACGGTTATGACGCCTTGTTTGGTTTCGGTTTCTTTTACCGCGTAATCCTTTATATACCCTTCCTCGACGAGTATCCTCGCGATATCTCTTTTCATGCCGGAGGCGGGGATATCAACATTTTCATGCTTTGCGGAATTGGCGTTTCTTATTCTGGTAAGCATATCGGCAATAACGTCTGTAATCTGCATTGTTTTTCCTCCTTACCAACTTGCTTTCTTTACCCCGGGTATGTGACCCGCGTGGGAAAGATTTCTAAAGCATATGCGGCAGAGGCCGTATTTTCTCAAATACCCGTGGGGCCTTCCGCAAATTTTGCACCTGTTATAAGCTCTGGTAGAGAACTTAGGCGGTTTTTGCTGTTTTAATCTCATCGCTAATTTTGCCATAATAATTCCCCCCTTACTGCCTTGCGAACGGAGCGCCCAAAAGCATTAGCAGCTCTCTCGCTTCTTCGTCCGAATTGGCTGTGGTTACAAAGCCTATATCCATGCCGCGTATTTTATCTATTTTATCGTAATCGATTTCGGGAAATATAAGCTGTTCTTTAATCCCCAGCGAATAGTTGCCGCGACCGTCAAAGCTGTTTGGGTTTATCCCCCTGAAGTCGCGCACACGCGGGAGCGCGAGGTTAAAGAATTTATAAACAAACTCATACATCTTTTCGCCGCGGAGCGTCAGCTTAACGCCGATCTTGCCGCCCGCGCGGAGCTTAAAGTTTGAAACCGACTTTTTCGCCACCGTCACAACGCCCTTTTGCCCGGTAATAAGGGCTAAATCCTGAAGTATGTTGTCAAGCACTTTGGGGTTTTCCTTGCCCTCGCCGCAGCCCACGTTGATGACCACTTTTTCAAGCTTGGGGACCTGCATGACGTTTTTATACCCGAACTTTTTCATAAGGGCGGGAGCGATGCTGCTGACGTAATAGTCTTTTAAAACTGCCATCTTTCACATACTCCTTTTTATATCGTTTCGCCGCAGCGGGTGCAGGATCTGACCCTTTCGCCGCTGTCGGTAGTTGTGTGGCGCACTCTGCAGCCCTTTTCGCATTTCGGGCAGTACAGCATGACTTTACAGGCGTAAATAGCGCCTTCGGTTTTGATAATTCCGCCGGGGTCGCCCTGTTTTCTTGGCTTGACATGCTTTGAAACGACATGAACGCCTTCGACAATGCACTTGCCCTCTTTTGGTGAAACCTGAAGCACTTTGCCGATTGTGGGTTCCTTTAAGTTAGCGGCGTGGCCGCTTTTAACAATAACGGTGTCGCCGGTTTTTATATGCATTTTTCTCATCGGTTTACCTCCGTTAAACTACTTCGGGCGCAAGCGAAAGGATCTTCATATAGTCCTTTTCGCGAAGCTCTCTCGCGACCGGCCCAAAAATTCGGGTGCCCCTCGGGCTGTTGTCTTCTTTTAAGAGCACCGCGGCATTTTCGTCAAACTTAACGTATGAGCCGTCGGCTCTTCTCTGACCCTTGACGGTTCTCACCACCACTGCTCTTACCACCTCGCCCTTTTTGACCGCGCCGCCGGGGATGGCTTTTTTGACGGTGCAGACGATAATATCGCCGATTCCGGCGTATCTTCTGCCGGTTCCGCCCAAAACGCGAATACACATAAGCTCTTTCGCGCCGGTGTTATCCGCAACTTTAAGATACGATTCTTGCTGTAACATTTCGTGCCTCCCTTAGGTTACTTGGCCTTTTCAAGAATTTCAACGAGTCTCCAGCGCTTTTCCTTGGACAAAGGGCGGGTTTCCATTATAAGGACTTTATCTCCTATGCCGCATTCGTTATTTTCATCATGGGCCTTAAATTTAATGGTGCGCCTGACAACTTTTTTGTATAACGGGTGAATGACGCTGTCCTCAAAAGCGACGACGATGGTCTTATCCATTTTATCGCTGACGACTTTGCCGATTTTGGTTTTTCTGATATTTCTTTTATTAATATTGTTTTCCATTTTACACTAAGCTCCTTTCCGCTCTAAGCGTTTTCCCTTAACTGTTTTTCGCGGAGAACGGTAAGAATGCGAGCGATTTCCTTTTTGGTTTCAGCAAGTTTCATCGGGTTGTCAAGCTGGTTTATGGAGTGCTGAAAACGCAGGTTGAAAAGCTCTTCTTTTTCTTCTTTTAACTTTTTTGTGAGCTCGGTGGAAGACATCGCTCTGATATCGCTTATTGTCATTTAAGTCTACCTCCTAATTTTCAAGGTCGGCCTTCAAGGCAAACTTGCATTTTACCGGGAGCTTATGGCTGGCGAGCCTCATGGCCTCGCGCGCCTGCTCTTCGGTAATCCCGGCCATCTCAAAAAGCACTCTGCCCGGTTTGACGACGGCCACCCAGTATTCGGGGGAACCTTTACCCGAACCCATTCGGGTTTCAGCGGGCTTTTCGGTGACGGGTTTATCGGGGAAGATTTTTATCCAGACCTGTCCGCCCCTTTTGATATATCTTGTCATCGCGATACGCGCCGCCTCGATCTGGTTGCTGGTTATCCATGACGGCTCGACGGCGACAAGGCCGTACTGCCCGCTTGTTATTTTGTTTCCGCGGGTCGCTTTCCCCTTCATGCGGCCGCGGTGAACGCGCCTGTATTTAACCCTTTTAGGCATTAACATAGTTTATTTACCCCCTTCCGCGGCGGTTGAACGCTTGACTTCGGGAAGAACCTCGCCTTTATAGATCCAGACTTTTACGCCGATTTTTCCGTATGTCGTGGAAGCCTCGGCAAAGCCGTAGTCAATGTCGGCCCTCAGCGTCTGAAGCGGGATAGTCCCCTCGTGGTAATGCTCGCTGCGCGCGATTTCAGCCCCCCCGAGCCGCCCGCTGACCATAACTTTTATGCCCTTGGCGTTAAGCCGTATGGCTTTTGAAATGGCCTGTTTCATGGCGCGGCGGAAGGAAATTCTTTTTTCAAGCTGGGCGGCGATGTTTTCCGCCACCAGCAAAGCGTTTGTATCGGGCTGTTTTATCTCGACGACGTTAATGGTGCAGTGCTTGCCGATAAACTTTTCCACGTCGACTTTAAGTTTTTCAATCTCAGAGCCGCCCCGGCCGATAATAATGCCGGGCTTCGCGGTGTGAATGACAAGGTGAACCCTTTCGCCGCTTCTTTCTATTTCAATATTGGGAACTCCCGCGTGATTAAGCCGTTTTTTAAGGAACTTTCTGAGTTCGTAATCGGCGAGAAGTGTTTCGCTGAACTGTTCGTCCTTGACAAACCAGCGGCTGTCCCAATCTTTAATTATTCCTACGCGTAAGCCGTGCGGATGTATTTTCTGTCCCATGGTTTTCCTCCTAAACCCTTTCCTTAAGCACTATTGTGACATGCGAGGTACGCTTTATTATGCGGTTGGCGCTCCCCTTTGCCCTTGGCATCGTGCGTTTCATGTACTTAAGCTTCCCCGGGTTTACAAAGCATTCGGCGACATATAACTTTTCAACATCCATCTCATGATTGAATTCGGCGTTCGCGACCGCGGAAGCCAAAAGCTTACCTACCGGCTCGCAAGCGATTTTATTGGTATTTTTAATAATCGCGCTCGCCTGCGCGACAGGCTTGTTTCTAATCAGATCAAGAATAAGCTTGACTTTTCTCGGGGTCATGCGCAACTGCACGAGGTGCGCTTTGCTAACTTTTTGTTCCACCATAAATGCCTCCTTTCAACCTGCTTTAATTGCCTTTTCTGGCAGTTTTGGAGCCCGCGTGACCCCTAAAAACTCTTGTTGGCGCGAATTCGCCAAGCTTATGCCCCACCATGTCCTCGACCACATAAACGGGAACGTGCTTTTTCCCGTCATGCACCGCTATGGTGTGACCGACGAAATCGGGAAATATCGTGGAAGCGCGCGACCAGGTCTTAATAACCCTTTTCTCACCGCTTTTATTCATAGCCGTAATTCTGTCAAACAATTTTTTCTCGACAAACGGACCTTTTTTAACGCTTCTGCTCATAATTAATATCTACCCTCCATACCGACCTACTTGACGTTCCTGCGCTTGACAATAAATTTGTCGGTGCGCGACTTTTTCTTTCTTGTCTTATAACCCAAGGCCGGCTTGCCCCACGGGGTCAAAGGCCCGGGGTGACCGATGGGCGAACGCCCCTCGCCGCCGCCGTGCGGGTGGTCGACAGGGTTCATGACCGAACCTCTCACCGACGGGCGAATGCCTAAATGCCTTGATTTGCCCGCTTTGCCTATTTTAATGTTTTCGTGCTCAATGTTGCCTACCTGACCTATTGCCGCCCTGCATTCAACCCTGACCATTCTGACTTCCCCCGAGGGGAGCCTTATCTGGGCGATGCCGCCCTCTTTAGCCATAAGCTGGGCGGAAGCCCCCGCCGAGCGGACGAGCTGGGCGCCCTTGCCGGGGTAGAGCTCAATGGCGTGGATAACGGTTCCCACGGGTATGTTTGCTATCGGAAGCACGTTGCCGGCTTTGATGTCGGCGTCTTCCCCGGTGTGAATCACGTCCCCGTCGGTAAGCCCCTGAGGAGCAAGTATATAGCTTTTATCCCCGTCTTTGTTTTCCGCCAGAGCGATAAACGCCGTGCGGTTCGGGTCGTATTCAATGCCGATAATTGTCTTTTCGCCTTTTTCGTTGCGCTTAAAGTCAACCAAACGGTATTTTACTTTGTTCCCGCCGCCGTGATGCCTTACGGTTATTTTGCCCGTGTTATTGCGGCCGGCGTTCTTTTTCAGCACGGTTAACAGCGATTTTTCGGGTGTTTTTTTGGTCACTTCCCCAAAAGAAGGGGTGACCATGTTTCTTCTTGAGGGAGTTGTCGGCTTATATGTCTTATTTCGCATTTTTCAAACTCCTTCCGGTTTACATAAGGCTGTCAAAGAATTCAATGCTCTTTGAATCGGCCGAAAGCTTAACTATCGCTTTTTTCCATTCAGAGGTCATTCCCTTGACATACCGTACCCTTTTGGGTTTCGCTTTCATGGTGATTGTGTTGACTTTATCGACCTTAACCGAAAAAATCTCCTCCACCGCTTTGGCGATTTCAATTTTATTGGCGTCCCTCGCCACGCGGAAGGTATATTTTTTATCCTGCATGTCGGCTATCGCCGCTTCGGTTATCACCGGTTTAAGAATAACATCGTGTGCGGTTTTCATTAAGCGTAAACCTCCTCTAACTTCAGAAGGGCTTCTTTGGTTATGACCATTTTATTGTGGCGCAAAATCTCATAAACATTTATGGTGTTTATCTGCATGGTCGTCACCGCGGGGATATTGGCGGCGGATTTTATCACTTTATCATCAACCTTGTCGAGGACGACGAGCGACTTGTCAAGCGCGCCGATAGCCTCAAGAAACGCTATGAAAGTTTTGGTCTTGTATTCGTCAAGCGTGATGTTATCCACCACAATAAAGCTGCCTTCGGAAACCTTTGACGTAAGCGCCGAAAACATCGCGGTTCTCTTAATTTTTTTATTAACGGAAAGCTTATACTTTCTGGGTTTCGGGCCGAACGCCACGCCGCCGTGAGTCCACTGAGGGGATCTTATCGAGCCGTGCCTCGCCCTGCCGGTGCCTTTTTGTCTCCATGGCTTTCTGCCGCCGCCGGAAACCTCGGCTCTGGTAAGGGTTGACTGAGTGCCCTGCCTTTGGTTTGAGAGATAGGCCTTGACCACCGCGTGGAGCGCGGGTTTGTTTATTTCGGCGGCGAAGATTTCGTCCGAAATGTTTATTGTTTCGACTTCTTCGCCTTTCATATTATAAACTTTAATGCTTTGCATTGCTTACTCCTCCTCCTTATTTAACCGTGTCGCGGACGAAGACAATACCGCCGCGTGAGCCGGGAAGAGCGCCTTTAACCGCGATAAGGTTTTTTTCCGGATCTATTTTAATAATCTCAAGATTTTGAACCGTGATCTGCTCGTTGCCGTATTGGCCGGCCATTTTTGTGTTTTTCATTATCCTGCTCGGGGAGCTGTTGGCGCCCAGAGAACCGGAGTGGCGGTGAACGGGACCCGCGCCGTGAGACATTCTGAGCATGTGGTTGCCCCACCTCTTGACGACGCCGCTGTAACCCCTGCCCTTGGTGACCCCGGTGACGTCGACTTTTTCGCCCTTGGCAAAAATATCCGCCGTGAGGGTATCGCCCACGCTGAGTTCTGATGAGTTATTAAGCCTGAATTCTTTTAAATATTTTTTAAACGAAACGCCCGCTTTAAGAAATTCGCCCTTTTTGGGCTTTGTGAGCTTTCTCTCTTCGATATCCGAAAAGCCAAGCTTTACGGCGTCATAGCCCTCCCTCGCGGCGGTTTTCTTTTGAACCACAACGCAGGGTCCGGCGTTTATAACGGTGACGGGGATAAGATTGCCCTTGTCGTCAAAAATCTGGGTCATTCCTATTTTTCTGCCGATAAGTCCCTTTTTCAAAATGTTTTCCTCCTTGCGGTTATTGGTTGGCCGGCATTCCGCCGAAAACACGCCAACATGACCTTATTTTGCCTTTATGACTCGAGATTGTATTTTATAAACGATTTGCTGAACTAAAGCTTTATCTCTATATCCACGCCGGCGGGGAGCTCGATTGACATAAGCGCGTCCACCGCTTTTGCGGAAGGTCTGATAATGTCGATAAGGCGCTTATGGGTGCGGTATTCAAACTGCTCGCGGGCGTCCTTATATTTATGGACGGCGCGGAGGATTGTCACCAGCTCCTTGTCTGTGGGGAGCGGTATCGGCCCCGAAACGACTGCCCCGTTCCGCCTCGCGGTCTCAACGATTTTTTCCGCCGCTTGGTCAATCAGGGTGTGGTCGTAAGCCTTAAGCCTTATCCTTATCCTTTCCTTATTTGCCATACTTGTGTTTTGCCTCCTTAAAAATAAATGTGTTTTTAATTTACGGCCGGGTGCTGACATCTTCTCGGGTGTTTCAGAAACCCCCTTTAAAAAACGCCGACCCGTCGCCCGATTGTCGGACATACTCCGCCATAGTTACCCGCCGTCGGCGGCAATCTATAGTTTCAACGCACATCAAGCAAAAGCCAGTTTACTACAAAAACTTTTTCTTGTCAAGATACTTTCAAAAAAAACTCGCCTTAAATGTAAACATTCTGTAAACGAACCGTTTTATTCGATATCTTTCCCCAAAAGCTAAGAAAACAACATATTATTTTGGATTTTTAGTTTACAATCCAAAAAAACATGGTATAATCTGCTTTAAGAGTTAAAAAAACGTAAAGCGCCGCGGATTTGCGGGGGTGTGCTTATGGACAAAACAACTGCCGGGAACTTCTTGGCAACAGACTTCCCGGGGAAAAAAGAATACGACCGCTGGCTGGGCAGCAATTATATCGACGACAAAACCAAAGCCGAGCTAACGGATATCGCCAAACGCGGCGGCCGGGACGAGATAATCTCCCGCTTTGCCGTTCCCCCCGTCTTTGGCACGGCGGGGCTGAGACAACTTATGGGGGCCGGTATTTCAAGGCTGAATGTTTACACCGTAAAGCTGGTTACAAAAAGCCTAGCCAAAGTTATTAAGGATTCCGGCAACAAAGCGAGTGGCGTGGTTATTGCCTATGACAGCAGGAACAATTCCCGCCTTTTCGCGGAAAAAGCGGCCGCGGTACTGGCGGACGAGGGAATTAAGGCTTATTTGTTTGAATCCCTCCGCCCCACTCCCGAACTTTCTTTCGCGGTAATTTTTTTGGGCTGCGCCGCGGGGATAAACATCACCGCTTCTCACAACCCCAAGGAATATAACGGCTACAAGGTGTACTGGTCGGACGGCGCGCAGGTTTCAACCGAGCACGCGTCAAAAATAACCGACGAGATGAAAAACCATGATATATTAAATATTAAGGAAGAAAACTTTATCTCGGCGGTAAAAAGCGGCGGAATAAAAATCATAAGCGGCGAGGTTGACGGCGAATATGTCAGCAAAGTGCTTGACTGCGGAATAAACAAAGACGCGCTGAAAAAACACGGCGACAGTCTGGAGCTGGTCTACACACCTCTCCACGGCGCGGGGCATATGCTTGTTCCGCTGGTTTTAGCCCGGGCGGGGGTTTCAAATCTTCATGTCGTGCCGAGCCAGAGAACCCCCGACGGCAACTTCCCCACCGTGACCTCCCCAAACCCCGAAAACAAAGAGTGTTTTTACGAGTCGGAAAAATATATAAGCGCAAACAACCTTAAAACAGACGTGATTTTAGCCACCGATCCCGACGGCGACAGGCTTGGCGTCGCGGTAAAAAACGGCGGCGGAGCGTTTATTCCGCTGACCGGCAACCAAATTGGAGCTATTCTTATAGACTATATTATTAAGGCGCGAAAGGCCGCGGGGATTCTTCCCTCAAACGCCTGCGCCATTCGGTCTGTCGTTTCGTCCGAGTTGTTTGATAAAATCTGCCGCGCTAACGGCGTGACCCCCGTCACTGTGCTCACCGGTTTTAAATATATCGGCGAGAAAATCAACGAATATCAGTCCACCGGGGAGCATAGCTTCATCTTCGGGTATGAGGAAAGCCAAGGTTTTCTTTCCGGCACGTACGCGCGGGACAAAGACGCCGTCGCGGCATCTCTTTTGGTGTCGGAGGCCGCCGCTTACTATAAGAGCAGGGGGAAAACGCTTTTTGAGTCTCTTTCCGACATTTATTCTTTATACGGCAGGCATGATGAAGTCACTTTATCGGTGGATATAAAAGCGACCCTCCCGATGGAGGCCATGGCTGAAAAAATGGAATATCTGAGGAAAAACCCGCTCTCTTCCCTCGCGGGGCGAACCGTCACCGAAAGCGGCGACTTTTTGTCCGGGGAATTGCTTGACATATCTTCGGGAAAAATCACAAAAACCACTCTGCCGAAGACAAATATGCTCTTATACAAAGCAAAAGATATTTCGGTTATATTCCGCCCCTCCGGCACCGAACCGAAGGTTAAGGCGTATATAAGAGCGGCGGGGAAGGATAAAACCGAAACTTTGCTTTTGCTTGACAGCATAAAAAAACAGGTTATTACCCTTTTTGCCGACTAAAATCTGTTATAAACAATGAAAAAGAAAGGTCATAAAAATGGACACAATTAAAATCGCCAAAAACAATGTGAAAATGGTCGCGCACCGCGGGCTTTCGGCCATTGAGCTTGAAAACACCAACGCCGCTTTTATCGCGGCGGCAAACAGAAGTTATTACGGAATTGAAACCGACTTGCGGAAAACTGCCGACGGACAATTTATACTCCTCCACGACGACCACACCGAAAGGGTGGGGACAGACTGCCTTTACCCTGAAAAAACCACTTTTGAAACCCTCCGCGACCTTAAGCTTAAAGATAAAAACGGCGACAGAACAAGGGCGGACCTCCGGCTCTGCTCGCTTGAGGAATATGTCGCGACCTGCAAGAGATACGGAAAACACTGCGTGCTTGAGCTAAAGGGGTCATACAGCGAAAGCGTGCTTTCCGATATGATAAACCGAATAGTCAAGGCCGGGTACTTAGAAAACCTTACGTTTATTTCGTTTTCGCTTGACAACCTCATTAAAGTAAGGGGGCTGCTGCCAGACCAATCCGCCCAGTATCTTACGACAGAGTTCAATGAAAAAATCCTTGCCGCCATGCGGGAATACGGTCTTGACCTTGACATTTACTTCGGCGGGCTTAAGGAGGGGGACGTCGCCGTCATTCACGGCGCGGGCTTTAAAGTCAACTGCTGGACGGTGGACAAAAAAGAAGACGCAGAGCGGCTGGTGTCATGGGGCGTGGACTTTATAACGTCAAATATTCTGGAATAACTTTTTTAGTATTAAAAATTTAATTTTTATACGAAAACTGTTGACAACACGGTTTTTTTATGCTACACTACGCCTAATCAAACAACTTTATAACCTAATTAAACCGATGATTAAGAGTAGTAAGCTTGCTTTATTCCTGTTTAGAGAGCGCGGGAGGGTGGAAACCGCGACGGGAAAACAAGCCGAATGGACTTATGAGGGCAGACGAAAGGGTTTTTACCCGAGTAGCGACTGACGGGTTCCGCCCGTGACAGCGGTAACGCATAATAGTGCGTGAGAGGGCGTCGTAAAGGCGCCAATTTGGGTGGCACCGCAGGGGTTAATCAAGGCCTTTGTCCCAAAGCAGGGATAAAGGCTTTTCTATTTCGCTGTTTTTCCATCACACTATTTTTTTATTAAGAAAGAAGGTAACAAAATGTCAAAGAAAATTCCCTACCGCACATATTTGACCGAGGAGCAGCTCCCCAAACACTGGTATAACCTTCGCACCGCGATGAAAGATGACGTGCCCCCCATGCTTAATCCCGGCACGGGCAAGCCCCTCACTTTCGAAGAATTAACCCATGTGTTCACCGACGAGGGGACGCGGCAGGAGCTTGACTCCCAAAACGAGTATGTCGAGATCCCCGAACCTGTAAGGCATATTTATTCCGAATACCGCCCCTCTCCGCTGGTAAGGGCGTATAACGTGGAAAAAGCGCTCGGCACCCCCGCAAAGATATACTACAAGTTCGAGGGCAACAACACTTCCGGCAGCCACAAGCTCAACTCCGCTATCCCTCAGGCGTATTTCGCCAAGGCTCAGGGACTAAAGGGGATAACGACCGAGACGGGAGCGGGTCAGTGGGGGACCGCCGTGTCGGAGGCCTGCTCTTACTTCGGGCTTGACCTTGACGTTTATATGGTTAAAATCTCTTATGAGCAAAAGCCCTACCGAAAAACGCTCATGCAGGTGTTCAGCGGAAACGTCCTCGCCTCCCCCAGCGACACCACAGAGATCGGCAAAAAAATACTCGCCGCCAACCCCGGCACGAGCGGCTCGCTCGGCTGCGCCATAAGTGAGGCGGTTGAGGTTGCCGTATCAAAAGAGGGTTATCGCTATGTGCTGGGCTCGGTGCTTAACCATGTGCTGCTCCACCAGTCCGTCATAGGGCTGGAGAGCGAAACCGCGCTTAAAATGTACGATGAATACCCCGATATCGTTATCGGATGCGCGGGCGGCGGGTCCAACCTCGGCGGACTTATCGCTCCGTTTATGAGGGATAAGTTAAAAGGCGTGGCGAACCCGGATATTATCGCCGTTGAGCCGGCGTCCTGCCCGTCGTTTACAAGGGGCGTTTACGCTTATGACTTCTGCGACACCGGGAAGATAACCCCGCTTGCCAAAATGTATACGCTGGGAAGCGGCTTTATTCCCTCCCCCGACCACGCCGGCGGACTGCGGTTCCACGGAATGTCGCCTATACTCTCAAAGCTGTACCACGATGGGTACATGAGGGCTGTCGCGGTAAACCAGACCGAAGTTTTCAGGGCGGCGGTGGAGTTCGCAAAAATGGAAACCATCCTCCCCGCGCCGGAATCCGCCCACGCCATTTTGGCGGCGTTTAACGAGGCGATAAAGTGCCGCGAGACCGGGCAGGCCAAAACAATTCTTTTCGGCCTTAGCGGCACGGGATTTTTCGATATGTCAGCGTATGAGGCGTATATGAAAAACAAGCTTCAGGACTCCGCCCCCACCGATGAAGACCTTAAAAAAGGGTTTGACTCACTTCCAAAGCTGTAATAAAAAGTACTAAAAAACCTCCTTTTAAAAGCCGGACTGTTTTCAGTTCGGTTTTTAATATATATTAAAAAAACGGTTTTTCACCCAAAACGCAACCGCCGGTTTACATTATAAGGGCAAAAATGTTATATCGCCACCCAAAATGTATTGTGTTTTATCATATAGAAGTTATAATATCATTGAAAGATTTCATCTTTCAATGTGCAACTTTTTGTCTTTGCGGTTTAGAAACCGCAATTTCGGCAAGCCGAAACCGCCAAAAAGATTGCGGTTCTCTAAATTTACAAAATCGATGAGCGAAACAAACAAAAAGGTTGCAATTCTCCGAATTCACAAAATAGATGAGTGAAACAAACAAAAAGATTGCGGTTCTCTAAATTTACAAAATCGATGAGCGAAACAAACAAAAAGATTGCAATTCTCCGAATTCACAAAATCGATGAGCGAAACAAACAAAAAGGTTGCAATTCTCCGAATTCACAAAATCGATGAGTGAAACAAACAAAAAGATTGCGGTTCTCTAAATTTATAAGAATTTGAATTTTAACAGAAAGGGTGGATTATAAAAATGAAAGAGCAGATTACCGAGCTGCTTGACAAATTTAAGTCGGGGGTTATCTCTGCCGAAGAAGCGCAAAGCCGGATTGAAACAATCATCGCGGGCAATATTATCTCAAAAAACATCGAGTGGCAGGACGACAACGCCATAAGAATAGCCGTTTTCAGGGGGAGAAGACTGCTGAAAAACGGGTTCGGCGGTAATGTTAAATGCAATATCACCCTCACCGGCGACCCGGAGGACGTCTACTGCGACCACTCGCTAAACGTCAAAGGCAATGTTTACGGTTCGGCGCAGAGCGGCCATTCGCTTTCCTGCACGGGCAACATCGGCGGCAACGTAAAAGCCGGGCATTCCGTAACCTGCGGCAACGTGGGGCAGAGCGTCAAAGCCGGCCACAGCGTGAAGTGCGACAGCGTGAACGGCGATATTAAAAGCGGCCACGGGGTTGTTGTCGGCAAACGCAACTCCTAAGGGAAAACCGCCCAAGCACTCCCCCGAAGGCGCCGGGCTAAACCGTTATTTCTAAAAAACAAACAAATGTTCTTGACATCCGCCGCGGAGTATGTTATACTGCCTTTGCAAACAAATGTTCGTAAGGCGGTGTCTTCAAATGGACAAGGTGATACTCCACTGCGATTGCAACAGCTTTTTCGCGTCGGTGGAAACGGTGGCTCACCCGGAATACAAAACGCTCCCCATGGCGGTGTGCGGGAGCAAAGAAGAGCGGCACGGCGTTGTGCTGGCAAAAAACGATTTGGCGAAAAAATCCGGAGTTATTACGGGCGAGCCCATATGTAAGGCGCAAAAGAAATGCCCCGGTCTTGTAATCGCCCCGCCTCACCCGCGTTTGTACGACGAATACTCAAAAGAAGTAAACAAAATATACTTTGACTACACGGATATGGTGGAGCCGTTCGGAATCGATGAGTCTTGGCTTGACGTGACGGGTTCGACAAACCTTTTCGGGAGCGGAAAAACTATTGCCGACGAGATAAGGGAGCGGATAAAAAAAGAGCTTGGCATAACAATTTCCGCCGGGGTTTCTTTTAACAAAACCTTTGCCAAATTGGGGAGCGACTATAAAAAACCCGACGCCACCACGGTCATAGGCAGGGACACCTACCGGCAAATCCTATTCCCGCTCCCCGTGGGGGATATGATGTATATAGGGCGGCACACCGTCCCAAAGCTTAAAATGCTCGGCATCAACACCATAGGCGACCTCGCCTCGGCCGACGAGGGGGTGCTGACGTCGTTTTTCGGGAAGATGGGGCGTTCCCTTTACAACGCCTGCAACGGCAGGGACGAAAGCGAGGTAATAACAACCCCGCCGCCCCCTAAATCCTATGGCAACGGAATGACGTTCCTCCGCGACCTGAAAGGCGAGGAAGATTTTAGAAAAGCCGTCGCCTTTCTTGCCGACCGGGTGACGGGAAGAATGAGGGAGGGGGGGTATAAGTGCCGTACCGTCAGCGTGACTGTCCGCGACGCTAACTTTCTTGTCAAGTCCCGCCAGAAGAAGCTTAGCTCCCCCGTGTCGTCTTCGGTAATCGTGGAGGAGACGGCGATAGCCCTTATACTCGGCTCTTTTAACACTTCCCTGCCTGTCAGATCCCTTCAGGTCGCCTGCGGGGATTTAACTGACGGGAAAAACCCCAATAGCCAGCTTTGCTTTGTTTACACAAAAGAAGAAGAAAGGGAAAAAAGGCTTGACTCGCTTGACGGCGAAACCGACCGCCTCCGCGCCCTTTTCGGCAGGGATATTATAAAAAGAGCAAGCTTTATAGGCAACGATCTCGGCATATGATGGCATATGACCTACCGCGCCAAACAAAACGGCGCTTTTTTGGCTTTACGCGGCAAATCGCGCGGGAAACCGACTTAGGGCAAAAAATTCTTGACCCGGCAAATAATAGGTGATATAATAAAGAATAATATGTCAGTTTAACCATGTAAGCCCGATTTAAAAACGCAACGCATGGTTTTTCTTTATAATTACAATATAATATAAAAAATACTGCAAGAGTCAAGGACGGTTTTTTATGGACAATAATTTGCTTGCCGAAGCCCTCTTCCCGGATACTGCCGAAACCCCCGATTTTTATGAAAACCTTTACCCGCCGAGGAACCTCCCCGAGGGGGCCGTGGTGTCAAGGTTAGCGCCCTCGCCCACGGGTTTTGTGCATTTGGGGAACATAATACAAGGGCTGACCTCCGAACGAATGAGCCATCAGTCGGGCGGCGTGCTGTTTCTGCGGATTGAGGACACCGACGCCAAAAGAGAGGTCAAGGGCGGCGTGCGCTCTATTATAGAGGGGCTTTCCCACTATGGAATCGAGTTTGACGAGGGCGCCGGGACGGACGGCGATTTTGGCTTATACGGGCCGTACAGACAAAGGCAAAGGGTTAAAATATACCACTGCTTCGCCAAACAGCTTGTGCGCGAGGGCAGGGCGTACCCCTGCTTCTGCACCGAGGAGGAGCTTGGCGAAATACGCCAAAAGCAAATTTCGGCCAAAGAAAATATCGGCTATTACGGCAAATGGGCGGTCTGGCGCGACAAAACAAACGTGGAAATATCTGAAAAGCTGTCTTCCGGGGCGCGCTGGGTGCTAAGGTTCAGGTCGCAGGGCGACTCGAAAAATAAAATCAAATTCACCGACCTTATAAAAGGCGGGGTTGAAGTCACCGAAAACGATATCGACCATGTGATTTTAAAGTCCGACGGGATCCCCACCTATCACTTCGCCCACGCCGTCGACGACCACCTCATGCGGACGACCCATGTCGTGAGGGGGGACGAATGGCTGCCCTCCCTGCCTTTTCACATTCAGCTTTTTAATGCGCTGGGCTTTAAGCTCCCAAAATATCTCCATATCGGCCCGCTTATGAAGATGGACGGAACCTCAAAGAGAAAGCTCTCAAAGCGGAAGGACAAAGAGCTCGCGCTCTCTTTTTACCGGGAGAAAGGCTATCCGCCCGAATCCCTTTACGAATACGTGCTCACCGTGCTAAACTCAAACTATGAGGATTGGCGGAATGCAAACCCCTCCTCCGCCGCCGGGGACTTTAAGTTTTCATATAAAAAAATGAACCCCGCGGGGTCTTTATTCGACGAGGCAAAGCTGAACGATGTTTCAAAAAACGTAGTCGCGATGTTTTCCGCCGAAAAGGTCTATAACGACCTTCTAATCTGGGCGGACGAGTTTGACCCTGACTTCGGCAAGGTGTTAAGGCGGGAACAGCAAAAAGCTGTCCTTGCTCTTGCCATCGGCAGAGGGGGCAAAAAGCCAAGAAAGGATTTCGCCCTTTGGAGCGAGGTCAAGGATAAAATCGGCTTTGTTTTTGACGAGTATTTTTCCTATACGGACAAAATAGAGGGCTTTGACAAAAGCGATATCATAGAGGTTCTAAGGGCTTTTGCCAAAAGCTATGACAGCGACGACGACAGGGAAAAATGGTTTGAGAAAATCAAGGTTATTTCGGAAGAAGCGGGCTTTTCGCCCGACATCAAGGAGTATAAAAACAACCCCTCCCTTTTTAAGGGGAGCGTCGCCGACGTCTCTTCTTTTATAAGGGTTGCGGTCACGGGCAGGCTGAACTCACCCGACCTGTACGATATAATGAAGCTGTTGGGCAAATCGGCAACCCTGCGGAGGATAACAAATTTCGAGGAGGTTTTATAATGGGAGACACAGGCAATTTTATCCATGACATAATCGAGGAAGACTTAAAAAGCGGTAGAGTGGACGCCGTCCACACCCGGTTTCCCCCCGAGCCTAACGGATACCTCCATATCGGCCACTGCAAGGCGCTGGCTATAAACTTCGGCGCCGCCAAAAAATACGGCGGGCTTTGCAACCTCCGAATGGACGACACCAACCCCGCGACGGAGGACGTCGAATATGTCGATTCAATAAAAGAAGATATAAAATGGCTGGGCTTTGACTGGGGCGACCGCTTTTATTACGGCAGCGATTATTTTGAGGAAACCTACTATTTTGCCGTCGAGCTCATTAAAAAAGGGCTTGCCTATGTTTGCGGGCTGACACCGGAAGAGCTCAGCGAGCTCCGCGGGGACATAAAAACCCCCGCCGTCTCCCCTTTTAGGGATCGCCCCCCGGAAGAAAGCCTTATACTGTTTGAGAAAATGAGATCCGGCGAGTTCCCCGAGGGAAAATACACGCTGAGGGCGAAAATCGATTTGGCGTCGGGGAACTTCTGGCTCCGCGACCCCGTGATCTACCGAATAAAATATGTCGAGCACCACCGTCAGGGCACCAAATGGTGCGTGTTCCCCATGTATGACTTCGCCCACCCGCTACAGGACGCCATCGAGGGCATAACCCATTCGCTTTGCTCGCTGGAGTATGAAATCCACCGCCCGCTTTATAACTGGGTGCTTGACAATTGCAGCGTCAAAAGTCACTCGCGGCAGATTGAGTTTGCCCGGCTTAACATGACTAACACGGTGATGTCAAAGCGGTTTTTGCGGTTTTTGGTCGAGTCGGGGGTTGTGGACGGTTGGGACGACCCGCGCATGCCCACCCTCTGCGGGCTAAGGCGGAAAGGTTACACCCCCGGCGCGATTCTTGACTTTTGCGAACGAATCGGCGTTGCCAAAGCCGACAGCCTTGTCGACTTCGCGCTGCTCGAACACTGCCTGCGCGAGGAGCTTAACAAAACTTCAAAGCGCCGCGTGGCTGTTCTCGATCCCGTCAAGGTGGTGATAACAAACTTCCCCGAGGACAAAACCGAATACTTCCCTCTCCCCGACAACCCGGGCGACGAAAACACGCTTTTCCGCGAGGTTCCCTTTACCCGCGAGATTTATATAGAAAGGGAGGATTTTTCGCTTAATCCCCCCTCAAAGTTCCACCGGCTAAAGCCCGGCGGCGAGGTCAGGCTTATGGGCGCTTTTATTATTAAATGCAAGGGGTTTTCCCGCGGCAAAGCGGGCGAGGTCAGCGAGATTTTCTGCGAAGCCGATCTTGTTTCGCGCAATAATCCCCCGGCGGACGGCAGGAAGGTCAAGGGCACAATCCACTGGGTTTCGGCTGTTATAAACACCGAAATCGATGTAAATTTGTATGAAAACCTTATTACCCTTGAAGACCCCGCTGAAAAACCGGAGGGAAAAACCTTCGCGGACTTTATAAACCCATGTTCGGTCAAGGTTATAAAGGGCTGCAAGGCGGAGTCTTCCCTCTCGGGCGCGGAGCCCGGCGAAAAGTTTCAGTTTGTCAGGCTGGGTTATTTCTGCAAAGACACAAAAAGCCCAAAAACATTTAACCGCGCGACCACTCTTAAAGGCAGCAAACCGTTCTAACCCCCGCCGTGTTTTAATTGATAATTTTTTGCGCTTTCTTGAGCTTTACCCGGGGAAAAGGCAAGGAGTGGAGTGACAATAGATGTCAAGTGAGTGGTACGGCCAAAATATTTATCATTAAAATAAATGTTTTTAAAAGTTGATTTGTAAATTATAAATGGTATACTATAGTAAAAAGATATGGAGGAATGAAAGTGACAGAACATAAAATTATATTTGGCGACAGCAGATCATTAAATCAAATATATGATAAATCTGTTCAATTAATTATAACATCGCCACCATATTGGCAGTTAAAAGATTACGGTTTCAGTAATCAGATTGGATTTAATGATAGTTATGAGGAATATATTAACAACTTAAATTTTGTATGGCGGGAATGTAATCGTGTGCTGGCGGATGGTTGTAGGCTTTGTATTAACATTGGCGATCAATTTGCCCGTTCAGTTTATTACGGGCGGTATAAGGTTATACCCATACGTACGGAAATAATTCGTTTTTGTGAAACATTAGGGATGGATTATATGGGAGCAATAATATGGCAAAAAACCACAACAATGAACACTTCCGGCGGTGGTGCCATTATGGGTAGCTATCCATATCCACGAAATGGCATTTTAAAAATGGATTATGAATTTATCCTTATCTTTAAAAAGCCCGGAAACGCGCCAAAACCTACTCAGAAACAAAAAGAAACCTCGGCAATGTCAAAAGAAGAATGGGGTCAGTATTTTTCGTCACATTGGAATTTTAACGGCGTTAAGCAGACAGAACATATAGCTATGTTCCCTGAAGAACTGCCCAAAAGACTCATTATGATGTTTTCTTTTATAGGTGAAACCGTATTTGATCCTTTTGCCGGTAGTTGCACAACTATGTTAGCGGCAAAAAATCTCGGACGTAACTCCATTGGTTATGAAATAAATCAAAACTTTGAACCAATTATAAGAGAAAAGTTGTGTAACAAGCAATTTTCTTTAATAGATAACGCGGTTGTCACTTTCAGTAAAGATACGGCAGGCAATAAACCTTCTATAGAAGATTTGCCCTATATATTCCATGACCCCCATAAAATGGATAAGAAGATAGATGTTAAAAAGCTTCAGTTCGGTTCAAGGATTGATCAAAACAAACGGAAAAGGGAAAACTTGTTTTCAGTAAAAAAAGTGCTGTCTCCGGAAAAACTTTTACTAAATAATGATCTTGAAATTAAAATGATAGGAATAAAGACAAAAAAAGGGTTTGAACAGCATGCAATAGATTTTTTGTTTGAAAAGTTTGAAAAACGTAAGATATATTTTAAATATGACAAGGAAAAGTACGATTCTGATAACTGCCTGATGTGTTATGTATATCTTGACAACAAAACTTTTATAAATAATCATTTAGCTCGTACGGGTTTTGTCGATATTGATAAAAACATGGATTTTAAATATAAAAATAAGTTTATGGAGGCATTAAAAAATGGCTAAGGAGTGGGTTTTGAACAGCGCAACGAATCGATTTCAATTAAACTTCAAACGCAATGTTGGGGCAACATCAGAAGAAATAAGAAATTGCGCCCCAAAATCCCTTGAAGAGTGGCAGAATTATTACTTTAATAATGTTCGCACAATGAATCAGATTATCGAGCTTGGCAAGAAACTTTATGTAAAAATTACAGAAGTATTAGTTGCCGAAGTTAACGAAATATCTGAAGATGATTGCATTAATTACATAAAAGAACTTGTAATTGACAAAACATATGACGGTTATATTCGGGAAATTAAAACAATCTATGGACAGTTGCAAGAAATGTTACAAATGAAAATTTCTCCGGCACCTGACAAATGGGACAGAATCTTTAATATAGACTTTTTTATTGAAATTAACGGTAAATATCTTGGTTTGCAAATTAAACCGGTTTCACAGATATCGAGTATTCCCGAGATATATAAAGAAAAGGAAATACAGCACAATACTCATATAAAATTTCAGGAAAAATACGGCGGTAAAGTTTTTTATATTTATTCATGTAAATCAAACGATAAAAAGATAATTGTTAATATTTATGTTATTGACGAAATAAAAGAGGAAATAAAAAGATTGCAATCGCTTTGAACCTCTTGGAATGTTTATCTCGCACATAATAGAAAATGTGTAGCGATTTTTATATCGCTTATGCTGGTTTTCATAGTAAATTACTTTACAAAAAGATTTACAAGGTGGGCATAAAATATATGAAAATTAAAAATATCTTAATAGCTGCATTTGGTGACACGGGCAATGAACCCGAAGCAATAAGGCAAGCCTTAGAAGCGTTTAATTATTTTGTGACAATCAAATACATAGGCAGACCTAATGATTTTATTGATGTTTTAAATAATAAGCTGCCCTTTTGCTTTGATTGCATTGTTTTATCTTGTCATAGCGAAAATGGAAATATCATAATGCCTGTTTTGTCAAATGAAATTTATGCAGAAGGTGAACCGAAAAACAATTTTTCGCACAAAGAGATAAATTCTTACAATAACTTACATGAAAAATTAATTATAAATTTAGGTTGCGCGACAGGTTATAAAGAAATGATAGCGGCTTTTGCAAAAACCGACAATACTTATATTGCTCCGGGTGATTACATCGAAGGAAATTCGGCGCTTTTCTTTACAATAAAGTTCTTTTATGAAATGGCTCATAATAAAAAAAGTATTTACGATGCGTTTATTCTTTCACAAGAAACAGACCAAGAAACCGAATTATTTATTTTGAAGTTAAATTCTTGAAACAAATATAACAATCCGTACACGCAAATAATTCCAAGGACACTTTTACGGGTTAGTATTACGGGGTTGAATTTTAGCTTTATCAATTTTAGCTTTATCAATTTTAAAATATGCTGACGGCCATTTTCGGAAAATAATAATACATTTGAGGCGCGGAGTGAACGAATACTTTAAAAATCTGTTTAACAGGCAACCAAACGAGATAATAAACGGCGACTACTATTTTAACGCCGATAGCGACGGCGATAATTTCAACGCCAAGGACGCCGAGCTTTGGTTGAGCGGGGTTTTTAAAGACAGGTGGAAAAGCGCCGTTAAGGCAGATAACGGCTTAGTAAAGGCGTTTTATGCTGATGTGCTTAACATATTTGCCCAAAACCCCTTCCCTTTCATGGAAATCGCATGTGGCCCGGGAATGGGGCTGACCCCTATTATTCTTTCAAGGAATCCCGGCGCTTCATGCCTTGCAACTGACGCGTGTTCTTTGTTGGTCAAATCATTAAGGCAACATATCAGCAGCAATTTAAAGCAATTTAATATTGATTTGGCGTCATTCAGTATTTTTGATATCCCTATGCAAGCTAATTCCCTTGATATCGTGACCAGCTTTATTGGCGTCAGCTCGACAAGATCCGGCGAACAGGGGAAACTAAAGGCATTAAGCGAAATTTACCGCGTTCTAAAAAAAGACGGATGTTTTATAGCCGTTGAAAACGAATGGCGAGATATGGAAGCAATCCGCAAAGTGTTCCGGTTATGGGGTAGAAATATGTGGGTTGGAATGGAAGAAAAAACCTCATGGAATGAAAAGTTTGAAAAAAGCGGGTTTACCGTTGAAAAATCGGATAAAACATTTTTCAGGTACCTCGACGGTTACGACAATGAACTAGGCGAGCAGGCGGAAAGATATGGAATAAAGGTCGGAATGAAATATACACTGTTTGTCTTGCGCAAATGAGGACTGATAATTTTATTATATTTACACCCTAAAAGAACGAAACGCGGAGATAAAAGCGGGTTGTTTTTACAAACACACATATCATCATACGCTTTTTGGTTCATCACGCCGATGTTTGCCGGCATATACTATATTAACAATAATTTCAAAGGAATGGTCATAAAAATGAATACATGGCTTACAAGCTTGATTACCAACACACCGCAGGAGGGCTTTGAACTGGCAATCAAACTTGCCCAAATGGGTGTAAAGTATACCCAGCCGTCCGAAAAGATACGCAATAGGTTGCGGCCTCAATATTCAACTGACGCGGACAGCCTGATTTTCGCCTCGCAGGTTGTCGCGCTCAACTATCAAACGGTGGCCGCCGCCAATAACTACTGGAAATAAGGCGCTTTTAAAGCCCTTATAAAAATTCCAAATGCCAAACACAAAGCCAAAGCAAAGCGCTCTGAGTTTTTATCTCCCGGAGCGCCTTGCTTTTTTGTTATTCACTTATAAAGAACCGAAATAGCGGCGGTTAATTCGCTGTATTCCGTTTGGCGGTGGATGTTATGCCTTGATGTTTTATGCAAATATGATATAATGTTATTGTAAAATTATAAACAAGTTCAAACTTCAGTTTCAGGGTTAAAACTATTCTGAATGGCTAATTTTAAGTCTATACGTTTGGATGTATATAAAAGATTGGTGTTTTATAAAAGTTTATGAGGTAGTAAAATGGAAAAACTTCTTATTGTTGACGGTATGAACTTATATTTTCAAATGTACTGTGGTATGCCTGCACGAATAGTAAATAAAGAAGGAAAAGGTATTCAAGGCACTTTAGGCTTTGTAGGTGCGCTTATTAAAATAATTAAAATAACAAATCCTTCGCACGTTGTAGTATTGTTTGACTGTGAACATGAAAATGACAGAGCGGAAATACTACCTGAATATAAAGCAAACCGCATTTGCGACCCGGATGAACAAGAGGATGATTCTTATGTGCAAATTTTTGATGTATATGATGCTTTGACATTTATGAACATAAAGCACGCGGAAGTGAAAGATTTTGAAGCGGATGACGCTGTTGCAAGCTATGTTTTTAGATATTCAAGCGCCATTGAAATTTGTATATTATCTAACGATAGCGACTTTTTTCAGCTTTTAAGCAATAATGTAAAGATGATAAGATACCGTGGTATTAAAACAAATATTTGCGACACACATTTTTTACAAAATAAATATGGCATTTTGCCTTGCCAATATGCAGATTTTAAATCATTAACCGGCGATAATTCCGATAACATAAAAGGCGCAAGTAATGTGGGTCCAAAAACTGCTTCTGCGCTTATAAATGAATTCGGCAGTTTGCAGGAAGTTATAGATAATGCCGCTAAAATCAAAAAACCGCTTATCCGTGAATCTATTATTAAAAACACGGATCGTCTGCAAATAAATTATAAGCTGATTAAACTTGTGGATAGAGCAAGTTTACCATATGTTTTGGGCGATCTTGCTTATAATTACAACGGCATAACTACAAACGAGGTTCTAAAAGGAATTGGGCTGAGATAAATTAATTCAAAAACCCTATGATCAGTTTTACATAAAGCGCCTTGTTTATTATTACTTGCTTATCCTTTCTCCGTTACACGGATTAAATTTAGCAGTAAAATACAGCTTCATGGAAAAGCCATAAACACAACGCTCCGTTGGAATCAGGTTGCTTTTAAGTCGCTTGAAACCCATCAGTTTGTATAATATAATATGCAATATGAACGCGGCAACAAAATATAACTGACGGAGGAACAAATAATGTCACAGTCAATAGGAAAAATTATAAAAGCGCTTCGCAAGGAGCGAAACTTTACTCAAGAAGAACTTGCGGAACAGCTAAACGTGACCCCGCAAGCCGTATCTAAATGGGAAAATGAAACCGGGATGCCGGATATTTCGCAAATCATTCCGTTAGCCAGCGTTTTTGGGGTTAGTACGGATGTTATATTTGGAATCGAGGGAACGACGGCTAACGACGAAGCGATTAAAATTATAGGAAACGCGAACGCCGCAAAAGAATACGGCAAGCTTGAAACATACCTTGCCGCTTACGACAAAATAATGGAAGGGTTAAAAAAATATCCGACAAATCTGACGCTGTTGTCGTCTTGCATGGGCTTGGGTCTTGCGCTGTCGCTCCCCGAAAACGGCTGGCTGTACGCAAAAGAACGCGCGGAGGAAATCGCCGCCGAAACAATCCGTCAAGCAAATTTGATTATCTCTTATTCCAAAAACATAGACGACATTATGCGGGCGCGTCAGGCGTTGTTGTTTATTTATGCTTCACGCGGCGATTATGGCAAAGCGGAAGCTGAAGCCGGGCAATTTCCGGTGCGTTCAGATTTCACTCTGTATTCAAATACGGCAAGAATCAATGAATACAGAAAGCGTTACGGTGACGCGGTCGTTGATTTATGTAATGATAACGATTATTTGCTTCAATATCTTGAGGATAACTGCGCGCGAATCGGCAAGGCGTATTACAATATCGGAAAATTCGGCGACGCGATAACGGTATACGAAACATTTTTTAATATAATAAAAGCGATCTTCAAAGGCGACAAATTTCCCCCGTATCACGATTTTGACTCAGGCGACTGCTATTTGCTGCTTGCTCAGGCGCGTTTGGCAACAGGCGATAACGACAAGGCAATGAGCAGTATCGAAGACTCCATAATGTATTGGTTGAACCTGTGCGAATCTTTTGAGGGCGACCGAATAGAATGGCATGCGCTAAGGCAATCGCCGTTTGTAAAAGAAACTCAACAAGCGTTATTTATTGAGAAATCTACGCTTAAAGAAAAGTTGTTAAAAAAGCTTTCAGCCCCGGAAATAAATTCGCTGAGAAAAAGCCAACGCTTTCAAACGCTGCGCGAAAAAGTAAACAGTTTTAACTATTAGTATAAAAGTCAAGGCACCCTGCCGTTTTTGCGGAGTGCCTTGGCTTTTGCGAATGTTAAGCTTAACACTCATATAGTCGGGGTAAGGTTCGCCCGGTTAGGTAGATTTTATAATATTATAGCGTATTTTAACAAGAAATCAATTTATTAAAGCTTTTTAAAGAAAATAGCTTGGGATTTGTACGATACAAAGCAAAAAAACCTTGAAGAACCGGAATAATTCTGATATATTAATATATAAATAAGGCTTTAACGGATCCGCCGAATGGCGAGCCAAACCAAAAGGGAGTAAACTATGCAAGGATATAATATTATAGCGGTTTTTAACGACAAGGCGGATAAGCTTTTAATGTGCCGCCGCGGGAAAAACCCGTATAAAGGACTGTCAAACCTTGTCGGCGGGAAAATTGAAGAAGGGGAGAGCGGTTCTTGCGCGGCATACCGCGAACTAAACGAGGAAACCTCAATAACCCAAAACGATATTAAGCTTTATCACCTAATGGATTTTACATATCATATCGACGACTGTTATGTGGAGGTTTATGTCGGCAGGCTGAATAAGCAAATTGCCGTAACCGGCGACGAGAATGAGCTATACTGGTCAGATATTGACCGCGACTTTTTTGATATGAGCAAATATGCCGGCGAGGGCAATATTGGGCATATTTTAGAGCATATTAAATTTTCAAAGGAAAAGCTGTTATCAATAAAGCGGTAAAATTAACAAATAAAATGCTTGCTTCACACACGCCTACGCCGGATAAATGGCCATACCGCCAAAAGCTTTTTCTTTACTTAACCATTTAAATATACTATAATATTATTACAATTTTCGGTGGCAAGTCCGATGAAAAGCTTTAATCGCGGCCGGATAATATTGAAACTATCGCTTAATACGGCTGGGGGTAGTTTTAAATAAAACAAAAACCATGACATTATTTTTCTTTTAAGGAGCAAGTTTTCAAATGGATGTATATGAAGTAATTACAAAAAGAAGAACAACCAGAGATTTTTCTGATTATGTTATTGATAACTGTACTATAAAGAAAATTATCGAAGCTGGATTGATGGCTCCTTCAAATGATCATATGCGTGATTGGCACTTTATTGTTTTAAACGATATTAATGTAATAAAAAGAGTTATTAATAAGATTCCCAAAACGCAGTTGCCACAAAGAGTTGATTTTATTTTGAGCTCTTGGAAACTGACTGATGAATGTCAACGAAAAATGTATATAGATATAATGGTCTAAGAAAACTCGACAAAAATATTGCGTAAAGATAATGAACCTGATAAAATAAAAAAGAAGAAAGCAGGATGATTATCTATGAAAAGAAGAACATTCAGCGCAGAAT
>JBAYZO010000013.1:0-37430 GCA_041672465.1 Eubacteriales bacterium | reverse complement strand
GCCGCAGGCGGCTGCTGAGTGCAGTTTTGATCGCGCAGCTCAATGGCGAACAGGGTTATATTTATTGGTTATTTATGGTTCATTATCTTACCCCTGAAATTTTGTCTTGACAACCGAGCCACTATATAATATCATTGGCAAAGCCAATATCATTCAGCTTCAGCTGAATATCATTACGAAGTAATATCATTGATAAAGCCAATATCATTCAACCTCAGCTCTATATCATTACGTAGTAATATCATTGGCGATGCCAATATCATTCAGCGTTAGCTGAATATCATTACAAAGTAATATCATTGGCGGAGCCAATATCATTCAGCATCAGCTGAATATCATTACGAAGTAATATCATTGGCAAAGCCAATATCATTCAGCGTTAGCTGAATATCATTACGCAGTAATATCATTGGCGGAGCCAATATCATTCGTGTTTGGAGGTGTAGCATGAAAGACAATCCGTTAGTTATAAAATCCAAAGAATTCGCAAAAGATATTATATTTTTATCCCAAGAAATTAAGCGGGTAAAGAAAGAAAATATAATTACAAATCAGCTCGTCCGAAGCGGCACATCAATCGGGGCTAATATTCGCGAAGGTAATTACGCGCAAGGGAAAGCGGACTTTATCTCGAAATTTGAAATTGCCTTAAAAGAATGTTATGAAACCGAGTATTGGCTTGAACTGCTGTTTGAAACAAATTATATAAATGAAGAAACATATAAGATTTTACAACAAAAATGCGGCGCAATTCGCAGATTGCTTATCTCATCCGTTAAAACCGCAAAAGGAAGCAAATTGGCAACTTGATGGCGCAATAATATTCAGCTTACATCAATAATTAATGATAAAACCATCTTAACTCTTTTTATTAACAAAACATAAAAAAAACGACAATTTTCGTTAGAAAGCTGTCGTTTTTTTGTTCTCTTCACTCTCAGAATTATCGCTTTGTATCTATACGCAACCTTTTTGCCGGTTCTGCAAACCTATAATTAATTCAAAGACTCCTTTTTCACCTCTCATAAATTCAGAGAACCGCAATCTTTTTGTTGGCTCCGCTTATCGACTGTGTGAATTTAGGGAACCGCAATCTTTTTGATGGTTCCGCTTATCAATTGTGTAAATCCAGAGAACAGCAACCTTTTTGACGGTTCCACCCACCCAAAAGTAGTTAAGCAATTTATCTTTCCCCCCTTATAAATTCAGGGAACTGCAAACTTTTTGTCGGTTTCGGCTTGCCGAAATTGCGGTCGTCCAGACCGCAAAATCAAAAATTGCCGCTTGAAAGACAACGTCTTTCAAGCATGTTACCTGTGCGACATAATAACCTTAATTTCGTCCTCGTTTATTCCCACCATGGCGTCGCCGAGGTTTTCCGAAACCTCCGCGAGGATTTGCGGGTTGTTGTAATTAGCCACCGCTTTTACTATTGCGGCCGCTCTTTTTTCCGGGTTGCCGGACTTAAAAATGCCCGAGCCCACAAACACTCCCTCTGCTCCGAGCTGCATCATAAGCGCGGCGTCGGCAGGGGTCGCCACTCCGCCGGCGGCGAAGTTTAAAACCGGTATCTCCCCGTTTTCATGGACATATCTCAGCAGCTCATACGGCACTCCGAATGTTTTCGCCGCCTCGAAAAGCTCGTCCGGGGACATTGACTTGATAAGCCGGATTTCCCCCTGTATCTTCCGCATATGCTTTACCGCCTGTATGACGTCGCCGGTGCCGGCCTCGCCCTTTGTGCGAATCATTGAAGCGCCCTCGGCTACCCTCCTCAGCGCCTCGCCCAAGTCGCGCGCGCCGCACACAAACGGCGTTTTGAACTTGGTCTTGTCAATGTGGTGGGTGTCGTCGGCGGGGGAAAGCACCTCGCTTTCGTCGATATAGTCGATACCGACGGATTCAAGAATCTGCGCTTCAACAAAATGGCCTATCCTGCACTTTGCCATAACGGGAATCGACACCGCGCTCTTTATGCTCTTTATCATTTGCGGGTCACTCATTCTTGAAACGCCCCCGGCCGCCCTTATATCAGCGGGAATCCGCTCAAGCGCCATAACCGCCACCGCCCCGGCTTTTTGGGCGATAACGGCCTGAGCCGGCGTGGTGACGTCCATAATGACGCCCCCCAACAGCTTTTTGCCAAGCCCTTTGGTTTTATCATATTTTTTGTCCGACATTGAAACAGCCCCTTTACTTTTTGGTTTTATATCATTATAATCATATTATGATATTATCGAAATACCCATTTTAATATATTTTAGTAATACCAATTACGGGAGGCGGGCAAATGCTGACATACGACATTGAAAACAGGGGCAAAACCCCCGCGTATATTTTTTTGTATGAAAACATTAAAAACGATATCGAAAGGGGGTTTATAAAGCCGGGTGAAAAGCTCCCCTCAAAGCGAAGTTTCGCTACCCACCTGCGGCTAAGCGTCACCACAATACAAAACGCCTATTACCAGCTTATTTCCGAGGGATATATTTATTCTCGGCCCAACAGCGGCTATTACGCCGCCGCCATAGAGCCGGTGAGCCGCCCAAAAACCAAAAAATTCGCCGCGAAAGAGCCCCCCGCGGAAAACAAAACGGAATACTTCGCCGACTTTTGCGACAACAACATAAACACCGCTTTGTTCCCCTTTTCACTGTGGTCAAAATCCATGCGGGAGGTGCTTAGCGAGTCGGGAGAGAAAGCTTTAAAAAAAATACCCAACACCGGAGCTGCCGAGCTTAGGAAAAGTATTTCAGACCACTTATACCGATTCCGGGGAATGAATGTGGAGCCCGAGCGAATTATAATCGGCGCGGGCGCCGAATATCTGTACGGGCTATTGGTAAAGCTTTTGGGGAAAGATAAAATCTATGCGCTCGAAGACCCCGGTTATGGGAAGATAGGCAAGATATATAATATTGAGGACGTTAAGGTGAGGTATATTCCCCTTGATAAAAGCGGGGTTTCATGCCTTGAGCTTGAAAAGCAGGGCGCTGATATAGTCCATATTTCCCCCTCCCACCACTTCCCCACGGGGATTGTTACGCCGATAAAAAGGCGGTGGGAACTCCTTGGCTGGGCTTTGGAAAAAGAGGGGAGGTATATTATCGAAGACGATTACGACAGCGAGTTTCGCTTTACCGGCAGGCCTTTGCCCACGGTGGAGAGCATTGACAAGCACGGCAGGGTGATTTATATAAACACTTTTTCAAAAACTATTTCCCCCTCGCTTAGGATAAGCTATATGGCGCTCCCCGAAAAGCTATTTGAAAAATACCAAACCGAGCTTGGGTTTTACTCCTGCGCGGTCTCGAGCATTGAGCAATACACGCTGGCTAAGTTTATTTCAAAAGGGTATTTTGAAAGACATATAAACCGAATGCGGAAGTTTTATAAAACCCTGAGGGATTCCATAATAAAATCCATATCCGAAAGCTTGCTTTCGGATATGGCGGTAATCCTTGAAGAAGACGCGGGGCTTCACTTTATTTTAAAGCTTGACACAAAAGAGAGCGAGAGGGAAATTATACGCCGCGTCAGGGAAAAGGGGGTTAACATAACCTGCCTTTCGGAATATTGCCAAACCCCGTATAAAGGGGAAAACCCAATGCTTGTTATAAATTATTCCGGGGTGCAAGGCGGGGAAACAGAAATTAAAAAAGCCATTGAGGTCTTGTCTTCGGCGGTAATGCCGGGGAATAAAACTTTAAAAAGCTAAAGGATAATTTCCTCCCCCGCGCCAAGCGGACGGACGATATCTTCGGGCTTGCCTTTACACTTGCTTTTTAAGGCTTTTTTAAGGATACAGACCGCGTTTGTTCCCGTGCAGTGAAGCGGGCAAACAACGCTTGCCCCTGTCTTTTTTAAAAAATCGGCGGCGGACTTTATGTTTTTTTCGGGTTCTTCCGACAAATGCATTCCGCCTATGACGGCGTAAACATTTTTACCCGGGTGGTGCTTTAAAGCTTGACTTACACAGTTTTCAACCCCGGGGTGGGAACAGCCGAGTATGATAACAAGCCCCAAATCTTCTTCAAGAACTAAAATCTGCTCATCGGTAAACAGGTCTTTTTCAAGGCTTCCGTTTTTGCTTATATAAAAGTTATTTTGGGTTTGCTTTTTGATATCAGTTTTCCGACCAAAGCCGCCTATCAGGGTTACTCCGGGGAACAAGATTCTTGCCCCCTCAATTTCGACAAAGCTTTTTTTTACCGGTAAATCCTCAGTCAGCTCGGGGCAGCCGATCTCACGGCAGCTCTCGCCGTCGGGGTTTAGCGCGAGCCTTGTTTCAAGCGCCCCTTTTTGGAGGTAAACCTCACTTGATACCCCATGTTCATGTAAAAACTTCACTCCGCCGCAATGGTCGTAATGGCCGTGGCTTATCACAACCGCGTTGGTTTTAGTAAGGTCAACGCCGGCGGTTTTCGCGTTTTTGGCAAAGATATCGCTTTGCCCGGTATCAAAGAGAATGTTTTTGCCGTCACGCTCGATAAATAAAGACAGCCCGTGTTCGGCGATAAACTCTCTTTTATTGACGCAGTCATTTGTTAGCACGGTGAGTTTCATTTTTTAAGACCGCCCCTCGTTTTTATCATTTTTTCGCCCTGATAATTCTAAAACCTGTTTCTTCCATGACGGCGGCAGTTCTGGCGGCAGTTCTGCTCCCCGTACCCGCCCGCGCAAATCACCCTCGGCGAGCCGCAACCCGGGCAGACATAAGTGTCCGGCTCTTTCTCTGACTCGTGAACGTCATAGCTCTCGTTCCATTCCCTGCCGCAGTCCGCGCACCTCAGCGCGCAGATATTCCTCGCGTAGTTTCCCCCGCCCACGCGTATGGCTTTTCCCTTAACAAGACTGTCGGCGATTTTTTCCCTTGCCGAAAGGAGTATCCGGCGAAACGTGGGGCGCGATATCATCATTCGCTCGGCGCAGTCTTCCTGTTCAAGCCCCAGCAGGTCTTTTAACCTTATCGCCTCAAGCTCCTCGACAAGAAGAATGTTTGACGCCCCTCCTTTGGGGGGGATTTCGGCCGGAATAAAACAAACTGTTTTGGGGAGGTTTTCAATCCTCCTCCATTTCGCGGGTCTTGCCAAAGCCGCACCACCTTTTCTTGGTTTTTAAATGTTTTTGACTTTATAAGGGCGCCCGTATTCCGAAGACGGCGTTTCGCCGTCTTCGGAACAAAGCTACCCGCAAAAGGTTTAAATTCCCCGCGGGTTATTCGGGGTATTTTGATTACGGCGAAGACTTCTGTAACCAAAAACCCGTCCGCCGCGGCCGATTCTGTTAAAGCCCCTGCCCGCGCCGCGACCCCTGCCATAACCGAAAAAGCTTTTGTTTACAGCCTTGTCGTCATTGCAGTACCCCGCGCCGCGCCCGGTAAGCGGGCCTTGACCCTGCGGTCCCGTGCCATCTCTTCCCGGCATAAAAACACCTCCTTTTTAAAAAATCATAATTAACATATGTTCATTACATCTGTATCTTAGCATAGTTATGGTCATATGTCAATAACTATTTTAAAAATTTTTTTTAACGGTCTTTTATGCCGCGGGTAATATGTCGACGGCGATTTTTCAGTTTTGGCTGTCAGGCCGTCTTAGCTTTTGTGTTTTACCGCGTTTATACTGCATTCCGGGCAGAGCCCGTAAATATCAAGCTTATGCCCTTTTATGGAATAACGGGTATTTTTCGCCAAATCCGCTACATATCCGCCCAGCGGACAGACGTTAAGCGTGGTTATTTTTTTGCATCCAAGGCAAATGAGGTGATGCGTGTGGGCTTCCCCGCAAGCCTCGTAGAGAGAACGCGGGTTGTTTTCAAGCACGATTTTTTTGATAAGATTTTTTTGGCAAAGCACATCGAGCGCGCGGTAGACGGTGGAAAAGTTGGCGTTTATCCCTTTTTTCCTTAGCTTTGAGTAAAGGTCCTCCGCGCTAAGCGGGTTTGGGCTTTCCCTTAGCAATTTTAGTATCGCCTCGCGGCGAACTGTTTTTTTAAGCCCGCTTTTAAGCAGCGTTTCGCCTGCTTGTTCGTTCATATAAAAATAATACTCCTTCCCCTAAGTTTTGTCATTCCGCCGAAAGGCGGAAATAATTTTATTAAAATTTACCTAAAACGCTTTTAAACTTTGCTGCCGCCGGCAAAGCTTGCGGCTTTAATTTTATCAAGAACTTTTTTAACGCCGAACGCCGCGAAATAGCACAAAACGGATATCACCACGATAACTGCCCCCGACGACATGTCAAGCGCGTAGGAAACGCAAAGCCCGCTAAAGCTGTATATATTCCCTATTATAACGGCGTAGATTATTCTTTTTTCAAGGCTTTTGGCAAAGAGCGAGGAAGTGGCGGCCGGGGCGGTGAGCAGCGCGAGGGAGAGGATTATCCCCACGACCCTAATGAGCGCCACAACTGTCAGGGCGATGAGCGCGAGCAGCAGATAGCGGAGGAATTTTACCCACACGCCCCTTATCAGCGAAAACTCCTCGTCAAATAAATATGATTTCCAGTTTTCAAAAAACACCCATACCACAACCATGACCACAACCGTTAAAACGCCCACAAAGTAAAGGCCGGACTTTGTGACGGCAAGGATATTGCCGAACAGGTATGAGCTTAAGTCGGGCGGGTAACCGGGCGTCAGCGCCACAAATAAAACCCCGAGAGCCATTCCCGCCGACCACAAAAGCGAAATAACAACATCCACCCCGGTTTTGCTTTTATCTTTAAGATAGCCAATCCCCAGCGCCCCCGCGAGCGCGAAAATCAACGCGCCTATAATGGGTTCAATTCCAAGCAGATAACCCAGCCCCACCCCTCCGTAGGAGATATGCGCGATCCCTCCGCTCATCATAACAAGTTTTTTCTCTATTATTATAACGCCGATAAACCCGCAAGCAACGCTCGCCAGCACCCCGACCGCAAGCGCGTTTTGCATAAAAGCATAATTTAAAAAAGCGTGTATCATTATTTATAACCGTTCCTTTTGAAAAATTTATTTTTCAATATGCTCTCCGAGTACCCTATGCGGTACTCCATGGGCAATTAAATCCACCGGGCAGCCATAGAGGCTGTTTACGGTTTCGGAATTAAGTTTCGGCTCCCCATGGTAGACAAGACTGCCGTTAAGACAGGCAAGGCTTTTTACAAGCGAGGAAACGGCAAGCAAGTCGTGGGTTACAAGCACCACCGTCATGGTTTCGTTAAGCTCCGCCAAGAGCGAGTAAATCTGCTCCCGCGAGTTTGCGTCCACGCTTGCCGTGGGCTCGTCAAGCAAAATAAGCTTTGGGTTTGCCGCGATAGCGCGGGCGATGAGCATTTTCTGGAATTCCCCGCCGGAAAGAGCCGAAACCTGTCTGTCATAAAGCCCGCCTATTCCCACTCTGCCGAGTATTTCGGCGGCGTGCTCTTTTTCGCCGTTAGTATAAGCGTGAAAAGGCGAAACGCCCTTTTGTAAAAACCCCGTCAGCGCCACTTCCATCACCGTAATGGGGAACTTTCGTTCCATAAACGCGAACTGCGGCACATAGCCGACCTCTCCGCGGCTGAGCTTTGATGGCTTGCCATAAATATTAATATCCCCCGCGTCTTTTGGGACAAGCCCGAGCATGGCTTTTAAAAGTGTGGATTTTCCCCCGCCGTTGGGGCCTATTATACCCAAATATTCCCCGCGCGGCACGCTTAGCGAGATATTGTTTAGAGCTCGCGTTTTCCCGTAATAAACCGAAAGATTGTTTATTTCTATCGCGGCTTTTTCTATTAAGGCGTTGTTTTTGGTTGTTTCTTTCATAGTAATATTTTTTGTCTCTCCTTTTGCGCTTTGAAACACTCTTACCGCTCAGCGCATTGAGTCGGCTATAAGGCCCGCCATTTCGAGCAGGTTATTGATATAATCCGGGGAAAGCGGGGAAACCTTAACCGCCTTGCCACCAATTTCCTCGGCGAACGCCCTTGACTGGGCGGCGTCGACCTCGGCTTGATAAAAAACCGTTTTAATGTTTTTTTGTTTCGCGAGATCAATCATTTCTTTAAGCCGCGACGGGGTGGCCTCCTTGCCCTCTTCCTCAAGAGCCTCCATTTTAAGCCCGTAATCGTCGGCAAAATACCCCAGCGAAGGGTGAAAAACTATAAACGTCCTTTTGCCCTCGGGGATATCCTTAAATAAATTTTGAATCTCCCCGTCAAGCTTGTTAAGCCGGGCGATATATTTTTCCGCGTTTGACGCATAAACCTCGCCGTTTTGCGGGTCAAGGGAAGAAAGTTCCGCCGCTATACAGCCGACCATTTTGATAACCCGTTTGGGCGACAGCCATATATGCGGGTCTCTGCCGAAAGAGCCAAAGCTAAGCTCGCCGTAAAAGCCGCTTACATATTTTTCAAGCTCGATAACTTTTTTCTTATCTTTTAATTTTGGGATAATAGCCGTCGTCTCGGCCGGGGTTCCCGTTGAAAAATAAACGGCCGCTCTCCCGAGCTTTTCCATAACAAGCGGGGTCGGCTCATAGTTTTCCGGGCTGTAACCGGGGGGGATAAGTAAAATCGTGTTAAAATTCCCGCCGGAAATTTCCTTTACCAGCGTTTCCACAGGGGGGATTCCCACCGCTATGACGGGTTTTTCATAAATTTCGCCGTTTCTGCCCTTACCGCAGGAAGAAAGCCCGAACAGCGCAAACGCCGTTAAAACCACCCCGATAAGCGTAAACGCCAAAAATTTATTTCTCCCGGCGGGAAAAAACAAAACTTTATTTTTCCTATAATTTGTTTTCAAAGTCTGCACTCTCCTAAAATCAAACGCGAATCATTTGCGTTTATAGAATAAACCCAAAAACAAATTTTGTCAAGACGCGTAAAAAACTTTTATGATTTTTTATAAAAATCTAAAAATAGTTATTGACATATGTCAGAAACTGATTATAATATTATCAAGTTAAAGTTTGACTTGCCGCTCCCGGCGGTATATAAAGTTTAATTAAAGGAGGCTTTCCCCATGCCCCGCCCGAGAAAGAAAAGACTGGTGTGCTGTCTCCCCGAAAATGTGTGCTTTGGGCCTATTGATTGCCCCGACCGATATAGAAATATGAGCATGAAAAGAACTGCCAAAGATGAAACTTCGCCAAACGGCAAAGCGTCTTATGTAGTTATGACAATAGACGAGTACGAGACCATACGGCTGATTGACCTTGAGGGCTATACTCAGGAGGCCTGCGCGAGGCAAATGAGCGTTGCCCGCACGACAGTTCAGGCGGCGTACGACTCCGCCAGAAAAAAGATCGCCCAGTCTGTTGTAAACGGCAAAATACTTTTAATTTCAGGCGGCGAGTACCATATCTGCAAGGGCGACGCCGAGGGCTGTCCCCGCAGGAAGTGCAGGCATAAATTAAATAACGATAAAATATAGGTTTTAAGGGTTAAGAAAACCATATTGAAACCATAAAAACCCGCGCGTTGAAGCGTTAGAAAAGGAGAAATTAGGATTGAAAGATAAACTTTCAATCCCGAAGTTTGTTTCTTTCGCATCAGGCAGAATGACGCGAATCGCGAAGAACGCGACCGAAACAAACTTCAAACTCAAAAGCGAAAAGAATGGTAGATTGAAAGATAAACTTTCAATCCCGAAGTTTGTTTCTTTCGCATCAGGCAGAATGACGCGAATCGCGAAGAACGCGACCGAAACAAACTTCAAACTCAAAAGCGAAAGGAAAGGTCAGAAAAATGAAAATTGCCCTACCGGTGAGTAAAAATTCGCTTGACGCGGCGGTCGCGTCTTCTTTCGGCAGAACCGAATGGTTTATGCTCTATGACACAAAAACCGAAAAAGCCGAGTTTTTAAGCAACTCCGCGTCCTCTCTCCAAGGCGGCGCGGGGATAAAAGCGTCGCAATCGCTTGTCGACGGCGGCGTGGACATAGTCATTTCCCCGCGCTTCGGCGAAAACGCGAGGGATGTCTTGGCGGGGGCGGGGATAAAAGCGTTTAAATCCGCCGAGGGCGGCGCGCTTGAAAACATAAAACTGTTTTTATCCGGCTCTCTCACTCCGCTTGAAGACGCGCACCCGGGGCTCCACAACCATGGCAGGCGGTAACACAAAAATCGCCGTGCTGAGCGGTAAGGGCGGAACGGGCAAAACAACCATAGCGGTAAACCTTTCGGCTGTCGCCGGGTCTGTCTACGCCGACTGCGACGTGGAAGCCCCGAACGGGCATCTCTTTTTGCCCCCCGAACCGGAAACGATAACGGAAGAAAAAATAACCGTGCTCATACCGTCCGTGAACCATGAAAAATGCTCGGCTTGCAGAAAATGCGTGGATTTCTGCAAGTTCGGGGGGCTTGCTTTCGCGGGGGGGAGAGTTTTGGTGTTTGAAAACCTGTGTCACTCCTGCGGGGGCTGCGCGATTATTTGTGAGGAGGGCGCAATCAGCGAACATAAAAAGCAAATCGGCTTTGCGCGGACAGGAAAAGCGGGGACGGTGAGCTTTATCGGCGGGAGCCTTAACGAGGGCGAGGCGACGGGTGTCCCCGTTATTCAAAACATTATTGAAAAAGCCGAAAACAAGGGCGGGCTTGTGTTTTTTGACTCCCCGCCCGGCAGCGGCTGCGCCGTTATGGAAGTGGTTAAGGCCTGCGATTATTGCCTCATTGTGTCCGAACCCACGGTTTTCGGCCTTGATAACTTAAAAATGATTATTTCGCTTTCAAACCTCCTTAAAAAGCCCTTTGGAGTGGTGATAAACAAAGCTTTAAAAAGCTCCGGGATAATAAGGGATTATTTAAAGTCAATTGGCCGCGAGCCGCTTTTGGAGATCCCCTATGACAGCAACGCGGGGAAAATCTGTTCGGAGGGGGGGCTTCTTGCAAAAGAAGACGCTTTCTACCGCTCTTTATTTGAGTCTCTGCTTGAAAAGATAAAGATAACGGAGGGCGAAGATTGAAAGATAAACTTTCAATCCCGAAGTTTGTTTCTTTCGCATCAGGCAGAATGACGCGAATCGCGAAGGACGCGACCGAAACAAACTTCAAACTCAACTGCAAAAGGAAGGGTCATAAAAATGAAACAACTGCTGGTGCTGAGCGGAAAAGGCGGGACGGGGAAAACAACCGTCGCGGGGGCGTTTATCGCCCTGTCGGGGGCAAGAGCGTTTGCCGACTGCGACGTTGACGCGCCCAATCTTCATCTCCTTTACGGGCGGGGAAAACCCATAAGCCGGCCTTATTACGGGATTAAAAAGGCGTTCATAGATAAAGACAAGTGTATAATGTGCGGCGAGTGTGAGGAAAAATGCCGATTTGGCGCGATAACAAACAAAAACGGCTTTGAGGTTGACGGCTTTTCCTGCGAGGGGTGCGGGGTTTGCGAGCTTGTCTGCCCGGCGGGGGCGGTTGAGATGTCGGATCGCGTTTCGGGGGAACTTAACCTTTATAAAAATAGAAATTATTTATTTTCTGCCGCGAGGCTAAACATGGGGAGCGGCGCGTCGGGCAAGCTTGTCACCGAGGTAAAAAAACAAATGGAAAGTCATATGCCCGAAACCGAACTTGCTATAATAGACGGCTCACCCGGAATCGGCTGCCCGGTCATAGCCTCGGTCAGCGGGGTTGATATGGCGCTTATGGTCGCGGAGCCGACGCTGTCGGGGATAAGTGATCTCAAGCGGGTGGTTAAAACCGCTTTGATTTTAGACGCGCGGGTTGCCGTCTGCGTAAATAAATTTGATATAAACATTAAAAATACCCGCGAGATATTTAACTTTTGCCAAGACAATGACATTCCCTTTACGGGGGTGATCCCTTTTGACAGCCTTGTCGGGGAAGCGGTAAACCAAGGCAGGAATATAACCGAAGTTAAAAGCCGGGCGGGCGACGCTATAAAAAGGGTTTATGAAAAAACCATGAGAGCGTTATACAGTTAAAACATTTTTATATATTATAAAAACAACTCAAATAAAAGGAGCAAAAACCATGAAAATAGCAGTGGCATGCGAGGGAAACACCGTTACAAAACATTTCGGGCATTGCGAAAACTTTATTATTTACGACTGCGAGGGAGGGGCTATAACAAGCGCCGCAAACATCCCCACCCCGGGGCATAAGCCGGGGTTTCTGCCGCATTTTTTAGGGGACTTGGGCGTAAACGTCATTATCTCCGGCGGTATGGGCGGCTCTGCTTCGGAAATTTTCGGCGAGCGGAATATCAAAGTGGTCACCGGTGTTTTGGGGGACCCGAAAACAGCCGTTTCCGCTTACCTTAAGGGGGAACTGAAAGCCGCCTCAAACACCTGCGACTCCCATTCCAAGCGTTAAGCGCAAAGGGGTGAAAAAACCATGGCAATGACAATAGCTTTATATGTAATTTCCGCCTCGGCGCTCGCGGCCTCGTTTATAAAAAGCCGGCAAAAAACCTACGCCGCGCTTAAAAAGGCGCTAAAGGCGTTCGAGACCATACTTCCTCAATTCCTGTCGATATTAATAGTCATCGGAATGTTGTTAGCTCTCTTAACTCCCGAGCAAATTTCAAAAATCTTAGGGAGCGAATCGGGGTTTTTAGGCGTAATAATCGCCGCGCTTATCGGCTCTATCACCCTTATTCCGGGGTTTGTGGCGTTTCCGCTGGCGGCGGCGCTGCTAAATAACGGCGCGGGATATATGCAAATCGCCGCTTTTATTTCCACGCTTATGATGGTGGGGATTATCACCCTGCCGCTGGAGATAAAATACTTCGGCAAAAAGGCGGCTTTCCTTAGAAACGGGGCGGCGTTCGCGTTTTCGCTTCTCGCGGCGTTGGTAATGGGGGCGCTTTTATGTTTATGAGAGAAAAAACATTGAGAATTATTAAAAGATATAAATTTTTTATCGCTCTCGCTATCCTTAACATAGCGCTTGTGGCCGTGTTCCCGGAAACGGGGGTAAAATCCTTTAAAATTACCTGGGGCAGCGTAAAAGAAATGCTGTCGGTGCTGCCGCCCATTTTTATACTCCTCGGGCTCCTTGACGTCTGGGTCAAAAAAGAGACGATGGTAAAGTACATGGGCGAGGGTTCGGGGTTTATGGGCGTGGCGCTGGCCTTTCTTTTGGGGTCGGCGGCGGCGGGCCCGCTCTACGCCGCTTTCCCGGTCGCGCTGGTGCTTTTAAAAAAAGGGAGCAAGCTCTCAAACGTGCTTATCATGCTTGGCGCGTGGTCAACTACAAAAGCCCCGCTTGTGCTGTTTGAGATTACCTCAATGGGGCTGAAGTTCGCGCTTATCAGGTTAGCGCTTAATATTTTCGGTATCGGGATTATCGCGTTTATTACCGAAAGATCCTTGTCAAAACGCGAAAAAGCTTTGATTTACTCAAACGCCGAGAAAACGGCGTAATGCTAAAAATTTGGTATTTATGTGAATATAATCTTGACTTCAGGTAAATAAACATATATAATAAACGGGCGGGGTAAAACCGGCGCAAAACAAAATAAAAAAACAACGCCAACAAAACGCGCAATAAAAAACTTCAAACTGTGAAAGGAAGAATTGTCATGAAAAAACTGCCCGCGCTTATATTAACCCTTTGCCTCGCGGCGGGGCTTTTAAGCGTATTTTCCCTTGTTTCCCCGGCTCAGTCTAACTCTGTTCTCGACGATTATGTCACAGACGGCCTCGCGGCTTTTTACGCCGCCTCTCACCACTCCGCCGACGGCAAGACATGGCTTGACGCTTCCGGCAACGGGTTGGACCTTGACCTTGCGTCATACGACGAGTCAAACAATTATTTTGACGGCGAAAAAGGCGTGTTTGTAAACAAATCCACCAAAATATTTTTTGACGGCGCGATAGCAACGCTTATCTCCACCGGCAAGTTCACCACGGAAATGGTAATTAAGGATACAGACGTGACCGGCAGCGATTTCGGCACATATTTAAACTGCACAAACGACGCTTACTCTCTGTTTATGCGGCTCAACGACCCCGCCAATGTGTTTGTTGAATTCAAGTGCGGAACCAACCAAAGGCCAAAAGTGGCGGTTCCGGACAAAAACTATTTCAAGGACTCCACGGTGACGGTCACGTTTGACTATTCCACCGGCGTAAACTGCCTGTATGTCAACGGGGCCCTCCTTCAGTCAAAAACCCCCACCGAACCTTTTACCGTAACCGATTTCTACCTCGGCCATAACGACGGCACAAGGTCGCACGACACCGAATTTGCTTGTATCAGGTTTTACGACAGGGCGCTCACGGCTGCTGAAGTGGCGGAAAACTACGCCGCCGACAACGGCGGATCGCTGCCTATAGACACCTCGGGCGATACCAGCGAGCCCCCCGCGGCAAAACAAAACAGGGCGGAAGAGCAGCCCTACACCGCGTCCGGCATTTATGTCGACCCGAACAACCAGTCGATACCCTACCCCGACACCGACGGCAAGGAGCTTACCGACGGCGTTATACCCTCTACCGCGGTTTACAGCGACCCGGCGTGGGTTGGGTTCAGTGCCAATTCCACCGACTACAAAGAAAGCGGCTACGCCGAAATAGTCGTCGATTTGGGCGAAGTTTCCGAAATAACCGGCGTCAATATAGTGCTAAGCAACCTCGGCAGCGCGGGAATAGGCGCGCCGAAGGAATTTGTTTATTCGTATTCCGAAGACGGCGAGAACTGGAACGAGCTTGGCTACGGCGCGTATGACGTTGAGCCGGCCGCCAACCTCGGCGCGATTATAAACAACTACTTAAATGAATCCGCCGCCGCGAGATATGTCCGGGCGAGGTTTAAGAACAGCGAAGGCAACGGCTGGATGTTTATCGGCGAGTTCCAAGTTTTTGAGGACGCCGAAACGCCCGTCTTCCCCGACGACGGTTCTTCCGAAGGGCAAAGCCCTCCCACGGGGGACGCGGGGATTGCTTTGGCGGTTCTTGTCGCCATCACGGCTCTTGCCGGGGCGGTTATTGTTAAAAAAAGGTCATAAGCGACAGATACAAATATAATCCCACGCGGTATACGCGGACAAAAGTAACAAATAAACTCTAAAAAAACCCGCCGCCCGAAAAGCGGCGGGTTTTGCCGTGTTTTAACGCTTCCCTTGCTTTTTTTAGCTTTTACACTTATCACTCAACGCGGTAAAACAAACCGATATTAGTGAAAAAGTCCCCCAAACCCCCGCGAAATCTACACAAAACCCGCGAAAAAACGCCAAAACATAGCGGAAAAGCTATTGACAAAGCAAATTTTATTAAATATAATTAATAAAGGCAGGGGCTTATAATAATTCATTTTTACGCCCGCGCCCTTATTTTATTTCAGGGGCTGTTTTTTATGAACACTATCAACGTTCCCGATATCTTCGGCAGTCTTGTCTTTAACGACACCGTTATGCAAAAAAGGCTTCCCAAAGAGACCTATGTTTCGCTGAAACAAACCATTAACGAGGGCAGGCATCTCGCCCTTGGGGTGGCGAATATTGTCGCCAACGCCATGAAGGATTGGGCGACAGAGCTTGGCGCCACCCATTTTACCCATTGGTTTCAGCCCATGACGGGAATTACGGCCGAAAAGCACGACAGCTTTATTTCGCCCAAAGCGGACGGAAAAATAATAATGGAGTTTTCGGGAAAAGAGCTTGTAAAGGGCGAACCCGACGCCTCAAGCCTGCCCTCGGGGGGGCTCCGCGCCACTTTTGAGGCAAGGGGTTATACCGCTTGGGACCCCACTTCCTACGCGTTTATAAAGGGTAAAACCCTCTGCATACCCACTGCGTTCTGCTCATACGACGGCAAAGCGCTCGACACGAAAACCCCGCTCCTCCGCTCTATGGAGGCGCTTGACAAGCAGGCTATGAGAATAATTAAACTGTTTGGCCAGACAGGCGTAAAATGCGTTAAGCCCGCCGTCGGCCCCGAACAGGAATACTTTCTTATCGACAGCGATATGTTTGAAAAACGCAAGGATTTAAAATATACCGGCCGAACGCTGTTCGGCGCGCGCTCGCCAAAAGGGCAGGAGCTTGACGACCATTATTTCGGGGCTATAAAACCCAAAGTCGCCTCTTATATGGAAGAGCTGAATATCGAGCTTTGGAAGCTTGGAATCTTTGCCAAAACCGAACACAACGAGACCTCCCCCGCCCAGCATGAGCTTGCCCCCATTTACACCACTCTTAACATCGCGACCGATCACAATCAGCTCACCATGGAGGTCATGCAAAAGGTGGCGAGAAAACACGGGCTTGTCTGCCTGCTGCACGAAAAACCCTTCGCCGGGGTGAACGGCTCGGGGAAGCACAACAACTGGTCGCTTGAGACTGATACCGGTGAAAACCTGCTCAAACCCGGCAAAACCCCCCACGAGGACGCCAGATTTCTTTTGTTTATCTGCGCGGTGGTTCAGGCTGTGGACGATTATCAGGACCTTTTGCGCCTTTCGGTGGCGTCCGCCGGGAACGACCACAGGCTGGGTGCAAACGAGGCGCCCCCCGCCGTCGTCTCTATTTTTTTGGGGGACGAGCTCACAAAGATTTTAGAGGCGATTGAAAACGACACGCCCTATCTCGCCGCCGAAAAAACCCTGCTGAGGCTTGGCGTGCACGTTCTCCCGCGGCTGCCTCAGGACAGCACCGACCGCAACCGGACTTCCCCGTTTGCCTTTACCGGCAACAAGTTTGAGTTTCGGATGCTCGGCTCGTCGTCTTCGATAGCCTCCGCAAATATTATGCTAAACACCGCCGTGGCGGAATCTCTAAGCCAATACGCCGACCGACTTGAGGGCTGCAAGAGCAAAGGGGAGTTTAACGAAAAGCTCCACACGCTCACCCGCGAGACGCTGAGTTTTCACAAGCGAATTATATTCGACGGCAACGGCTATGACGGCAAATGGGCGGAGGAATCCGCCGGAATCAGGGGGCTTTTAAACCTTAAGACCACCCCCGACTGTATACCCTATCTTGTTTCTGATAAAAACGTTTCCCTGTTGACAAAGCACGGCGTTTATTCAAAAGAAGAGCTTTTCTCGCGGTATGAGATTCTCCTTGACAACTACTGCAAGGTGAAGAATATTGAGGCTTTGACGATGATAGACATGGTGAGAAAAGATATCCTCCCCGGAATTGGCCTTTACATAAAAGAGCTCCTTGAAATCGCCTCCCTTAGAAAAAATGTTCTGCCCGAATTCAAGGGAAGCTATGAGGAAGACCTCGCCGGGCGGATTTCGTCCCTTACTTTTGAGATTGATAAGAAAACGGCGGATCTTGAAAAATGCCTTTCCAAAACAAAAGAAGCGCCCGACACTTTAGCGGCGTCCCATGCTTACAAAGATATTGTTATCCCCGCCATGGAGAACCTCCGCGAAGCGGTAGACGAGGCGGAAACCATAACCGCCGCCAAATACTGGCCGTTCCCGTCGTATGGGGATCTTCTCTTTGGGGTGAGATAGCTAAAACAGCGCAAAACACTAAAAAAACTGCTTTACCGGTTTTGGCAAGGCAGTTTTTTAGTTTGACAAACTAAGCGGTTTTGTGTTATTATTGGGACGTTGAAATTTGGAACAAAGGGGTTTATTTTTTTTGAACAAGAGCTTAAAAGGGGTAAAAGCGTTCATTTGGGATTTTGACGGCACGCTGTTTGACACCTATCCGCGCACAATTGAGTGCTTTTTGGGCGCCCTTAAAAGCCTTGGGCGGGATGCCGCGCGGGAGGATATTTATTCCCTTATGATGGTTTCGATAACCCACGCTTTCTCTTATTATTCCGAAAAGTTCTTCGGCGGGGACGAAAAAATGCTACGGGAAGCCTATGACAGGGCTTGCGACTCTCCCATTGAATTTCAGGGAGGGCCGTTTGACTTCGCGGCTGAGGTTTTAGAGACGGTTTTGTCCCATGGCGGGGAAAATTATATGTTCACCCACCGCCAAAACGACGTGTATTTGTTTTTAGATCACTGGAATATGAGAGGATATTTTAAAGATATACTCACCCTCGCCGACGACGTGATCCCCAAACCCTCGCCCGACGCCATTGACAAGCTTGCCGCAAAACATGGCTTTGAAAAATCAAAAGCGGTGATGATCGGCGACAGGGAAATTGATATTTCCTGCGGGGCAAACGCCGGAACGCTGACCTGCCATATCACAAACGGTCTTCCGCACGGCAGCTTTGCCGCCGATATAAGGGTTGAAAACCTAAGAGAGCTGCTCAGTCTTATAAAGAAGGGTTTTAATGGCTAAACAAAAGTTTACCGGCAAAAGGTTAAACATAAAAAGCCTTGTCAACTGCGGGCTGTTCGCCTCGCTCATCGCCGTGTGCTCGTGGATATATATACCCGCCGCCGTGCCGTTTACCATGCAGGTTTTCGCGGTTTTCGTGTCGGTCGCCATACTGGGGGGAAAGCTCGGAATGATGTCTGTTTTGACATATATTCTCCTCGGGTTTAGCGGCGCGCCCGTATTCGCGGGGTTTTCGGGGGGATACGCTTCGCTTATCGGCCCCACGGGCGGGTATATCATTGGTTTTATCGGAATCGCCGGGACAATGTGGCTGTTTGAGGTAATTTTCGGCTCCAAGCTTTGGGCTACGGCTTTGGGAATGTTTTTGGGGCTTTTGGTTTGCTATTCGTTTGGAACGGCGTGGTTTATGGCGGCGTTTGCCGGCGCGCCGGAAAGCGTTACGTTAGGATTTGTGCTGGCGAAATGCGTTTTGCCCTTTGTAGTCCCCGACCTTCTCAAAGCTCTCCTCGCGCTGATTGTCTCAAAAAGGCTGAAATCTAAAGTCAAATTATAAAAACAAACCCATAAAAAAAACGGGCTAAGCCCGTTTTTTTTATACTGCGCGCCCGGCGGGCGCATTTTTATCTTTTATTTCGTGAGACATATTTGCCTTTGGCAAACAGATATGTGTCGTCATAAACTGACCTGACAAGGGGGTCGTCGGACTCGAAAGCGTGGTAGAATTCCCCCGGAACGCCGCCCTGATAGTACATTTTAACGGTGTTCATATACCCGGTCTCTTCGCCGACGTCAAGGTAACACTTGTATTTTTCAATGTTTTCCGGCTTTAGCCCCCCTATCTCAAGCTCAACGCACATGCCGAGCTGTTTTGTAAGCGTGGCGTTTTCATAAAGTCTATCCACCGTTATGTCCTTGCTGAAAGCGTAGTTTGGCTGCATACAGGCGAGGTCAAAACCGTTTTCTTTCCATTCTTGAAACCCCCACGCCTGAAAATACGGTATCCAGAAAAACTTAAGCCCTAACGAGCGGAGATATTTTCTCACAAAGGCGATGAGGTCAAGCTCATGCTCATCGTTGTAATGGATGTCTTCCTCAAACCAGTAAAAGCCGCCGAGGATGGTGTTGCCGTAACCGCCCGAATTGTATTTTTCAATCTGGGTGTCGATAATCCATTTGAGGGCTTTTTTCCTCCCCTCAAAACTTTCCATATCCTCGTCAACGCCGTCGCCGTCGAGATCCCCAAACTTTTCCGGGAAGTCGCCGTAATGGACTTTTGTGGAGAGGATTGAGAAAAACACCTTAACTTTGTAGTCGGCAATGCCCAGCAAATCGCCGGCTTTTTGCGCGGCCTTGCTTAGCGCGTCAAGGTTTTTGTCTTTTGTAAACAGGTTGTCAACGTAATATTTCCAGCCGTCGGCGCATTTATACAAATACGAATAGGTGTAAACCGAATAGGGCAGGTATAAAAAAGCGTCAAAAAACGTATCGGCCGCTTTCCCCTCGCCGTCCATATACACAAGGTGAGGGAGATACTGCTCCTCCGTTATAAGGCCTAACCCCTTTTCGCCGACTTTTTCGGGCGGGACGCAGTTGTAAGACAAGAGCAGGTTGCGAACCCCCAAAAAATCATCGTAATCGGGGTATTTGTTCACATGAGCCACGGCATACTCTTTTTCAATGTCTTCGCCAATTCCCGACACGGCGTTTTCGGGGATTTTTTCGGTTCCTATGGCTTCTATTTCGTCTATCCAAACATGACCGGGAACCTCAAACCTGACCACAACATAAAGCGCTTTGTAGGGGTTTTCAAAAACTTGGGAAAGCTCATATTTGACCGGGTCTTGGTTTGTCGTCAGTTTTTTGGCGTTCAGCACTCTGTGCCATGTTTCACCGTTTTCGGACACAAGAACGTCGCAGCGCCGCGGAAGCCTTATACCCACGTAGTCTTCCCTTAAAAAGCTTATTTTAACCTCGTATATCGCGGAAAGACCGCCGAGCTTAAACGCGAGAGTTCTCCCCGCGCCGCGGGTAAAATGGACGTAAGCGGGGTCGGTATAGACGGCGGAGAGAGCTTTTTTCCCGTCGGTAAGCCCCGCGAGCCCTTCTTTGCTGTTATAGTACTCGGTGGCGTGGTTGCCGTTTATGGTTCCGTCGGTTAAAACGCCGTAAACGGGGAGCCCCAAAAGCAAATTCTTTTTGTTTTCATCCGGAGATTCCCAGCGGGGAGGGTTTTCATACTTCTTTATGGTGTACTTGCCGTAATAGTTCATATTCGCTACCCCCAAACTATTTTCCTTTGCTTAATAAAATTTTATCACACGGTATGTTAAAAGTCAAGGAAAAGCATAAAACTAAAACAGCCGAATTGTTTCCCAACACTCTTGCAGTTTAGGCATGGGTTTGACAACACAGCTCCGCATTTATAAAATTTATTTAGCACTCTAACAATATGATTGCTACTTTTTACAATTTGTTAACACATTTTATTGATTTGGGCGTTATAATATAACTGTAAAGCGGTTTTGCCTTTAGCGGACGGGAAGCGAAAACAAATTCTTGGCAAGGCTCTTGTGAGAATGCCAACAAAAGCAATGTTTACGGAAAACCCGTCCGGCGTAAGGAAAGCCTAATAAAATCTTATAAAACAAAAAATACATATTGCACGGAGGTAAATGCTATGTCAAACAGAAGAAATTATGAAATCTCGCTTTTTAACCCGTTTAGCGAGCTCGCCGAACTTGAAAAAAACTTTTTCGGCAACCCCTACGGCTTTTTAAGGAACAGGAACCTCGGAGCCTTCAGAACCGATATTAAGGACGAGGGCGACGCGTACCTGCTTGAGGCCGACCTTCCCGGGTTTAGAAAAGAGGATATCGGGGTTGATATCAGCGAGGACGTGATGACGATCAAGGCTGAGCGTAAAACCGAAAGAGAGGACAAGGACTCAAAAGGCAAGTATATTTGCTGCGAGCGTTCCTACGGCTCTTTCACGCGGCAGTTTGACCTTTCCGGCATTAACGCGGAAAACATCTCGGCGAAGTACGAAAACGGCGTGCTCACCATGAAGCTGCCCAAAAAAACCCCCACCGTTCCCGAGACAAGAAGACTGACGATCGACTAAAAATATCTTTCGTTCCCGGGGAAACAAGAAAACAAGAGGCTGTTTATTACGGCCTCTTGTTTTTTTGGTTTTTTTATTAACTGTTCAATAACGATTGAAAAAAATTTTAATGTGTGATATTATATTATTATGTTATTATATTGTGTGGCATATTTTTAAAGCGTCGCGGATAAAGCTATCCGGGCGGATTTCGCCAAAAAAACAAATCGGGAGCAAAACATTTTATGACAAAAACCCTTGAAACACTTATGGTAGCGCTGTTTGGAATATCATGGCCGTTTTCGCTGGCAAAATCCTTAAAATCAAAATCCACAAAGGGCAAAAGCTTATTATTTTTACTTCTCATTGACCTCGGCTATATGTGCGGCATTGCTTGGAAAATTATCGAATGGGTTGATTCGGGGTCTTTTACATATCCGATTATTGTTTATATATTTAACCTCTCCATGGTTATGGGGGACACCATAGTTTATTTCAGAAACAAAAAGCTTGAAAAAAGCGCTACCGTTTAGTTGTAATACACCGGAACAATAATCAACCCCGGCGGGATTTATAGAAAATTTTTGCGTTTTGGGGGCTGTAAAAATGGACGTTAGCAAACGATTTCCCAACCGAGACAAGATTTTAAGGACCTCGCTTTTAACTCTTTTCTGGGCGGCTATTTGCGTTTTAGCGTTTTTCGGGGGCAATTTTAAAGACGACAGGCTGAGACAGCTTGGCTTTTTGTGGTGGTTTTTATCTATATTCATAACATTGATAAGCAGGCGGTATTTAAAAAGAAAAATCATTTACGCCCTCATCGCGCTGGTCGCCTGTTCGGCCGCCGTCGGGATAATCACAACCAAAGATTTCTATGGAATAAAATATGTTGAATGGTTTATTGACGCGTGCGTGGCAGCCGCCATGTTTTTATTGTCGCGGCTAAGACTGTTTTCATTTGTGGACGCCGACAGGACGAGCGTTGTCAAATGCGTTGTTTTGTCGCTTTGCCTGACGGTTATAGCAATGGGGTTTGTGTTCATAGCCGCGTTTTTCGCGTCTTCATTTGTCACCGTCGCGTCAATGCTGTTTGGAGGTTAGTTTTATTAAAAATTGAAAAGACTTTATCTTTACATAAAGCCCCATATGCCGCAAATTTCCGTGGGGCTTTTTATTAAATTTATCGGGATCATGATGGATCTGATAATCCCCTATATTTTGGCAATGATTATTGACGACTTCGCCAAACAAGGGCAAGAAGGCAAAATTTATCTCTGGGGCGGCATAATGGCGCTTTGCGGCGGGCTGTCGTTTGTGTCAAATATCGCGGCAAACCGAATCGCGGCTTCTTCCGCGGGGAAGATTACAAAACAGCTCAGGCACGACCTGTTCACCAAGATTTCCCTGCTGTCCTCGCCCGACACCGACGCTTTTACCACGCCGTCTTTAATCTCGCGGCTGACTTCCGACACCTATAACGTAAACCAAATGCTCGCGAGAATGCAGAGAATAGGCGTGAGAGCGCCGATATTGCTCGTGGGCGGGATAATTATAACCCTCGCGCTTGACAAAACGCTGACTTTGATACTTATCGCCACACTCCCCGTTATCGCGGTTATAATGTATTTCGTAACCAAAAAAAGCGTGCCCGTATACACGGAATCTCAAGAGGCGCTCGACAAGCTCACCCGCACGGTTCAGGAAAACTTCGCGGGGGTTCGGGTGGTCAAGGCGCTATCAAAAACCGAATATGAAAAAAACAAGTTTGACAAAGACAACAAGGCCCTTATCTCAAAAGAGAAGAGGGCGGGCTTTATTATGTCGGTCACAAACCCCTCCGCCACGCTTATTTTAAACGTGGGGCTAACCCTTGTAGTGCTGTTCGGGGCGTTCCGCGCAAACGCCGGGAACACCACCCCCGGCACGATAATCGCGTTCCTAACTTATTTTACAATTATTTTAAACGCCATGCTCGGCATTACAAACGTGTTTGTGATGTATACAAGGGGGGCCGCCTCGGCAAGGCGGATTTCAGAAGTCCTTGACGCCGAGAACGACGGTAAAATTTTAGAGCTTCCCGGGTCAAAAAGCGGCTGCCATATTGAGTTTAGGGACGTCACTTTTTCTTACAACAAAATCCGCCCAAACCTTAAGAATATAAGCTTTTGCCTTGAGAGGGGTCAGACGCTCGGCGTTATCGGCGCGACGGGGAGCGGCAAAACCACCCTTATAAACCTGCTCAACAGGTTTTACGACCCCGATGAGGGACAAATACTTATTGACGGCGCGGATATCCGGGCTATCCCCAACGATGTTCTGCGGAAAAAGTTCGGCAACGCTTTCCAGAGCGATTTTATTTTTTCAGGGGAGATTTCCGAAAATATTGATTATTTAAGGGGACTGTCGGAAGAAACACTTGTTTCCGCCGCGGAAAGCGCGCAGGCGATGAGCTTTATATCCGAAAGCAAGGGCGGTATGGGATATTTGGTCTCGCAGAGGGGGACTAACCTTTCAGGCGGGCAAAAGCAGCGCCTTTTAATTTCCCGCTCGCTCGCGGGGGGACCGGAAATACTTGTCCTTGACGACGCGTCGTCGGCGCTTGACTATAAAACCGATTCCGCGCTGAGAAAGGCGCTCCGCGAAAACTACCCCGACACAACTAAAATAATAGTCACCCAAAGGATTTCTTCAATTCGCCACGCCGACTGCATTTTGGTGCTTGACGACGGAGAGATAATCGGCAAAGGGAAACATTCGTCGCTTATTAACGACTGCGAGACCTACCGGACAATAGCGCAGACGCAAATGGGGGGCGAGGGGCTGTGAACAGAGGGGGAAACATAGGCGGCGGCAGGCTTTCCCGGGGGGAAAACAGCGGCGACAGACGGAATTTTTCATCCGCTAAGCCCAAAAAGAAATATATCCTGATAAGGCTGTGGGGCTACCTTTATAAATATAAGTTTCTTCTCCTTGTCTCGCTGGTTCTTGTGGTGGCGTCAAACCTGCTCGCCCTCATCGGCCCTTCGCTCTCGGGCAAGGCGATAAACGCGATGGGGATAGGCAAAGGGCAGGCGGACTTTAACAAAGTTTATTACTATGTCACGCTTATGCTGATTTTTTATATATTATCATCGGTTTTGGTGTATATGCTCTCGCTGATAGTTATAATGCTTTCAAAAAAAGTGGTTTACCGCATGAGGCGGGACGTGTTTGAAAAGCTTATGTCGCTCCCCGTCAGTTTTTTTGACACTTACCAAGCGGGGGATATAATCAGCATAATATCTTATGACATTGACACGGTGAATTTAACGCTGTCGGATGATATACTTCAAGTGATGCGCTCGGTGATAATCGTCTCGGGCTCGCTGGCGGCGATGCTCAGCATCGTGCCGCTTTTGGTTTTGGTGTTTGCCTTTACAATCCCGCTCTCCATTGTTTTCACCCGTATCATCACCAAAAAGGTAAGGCCGCTGTATAAGACCCGCTCCCTGAATTTGGGGGTTCTCAACAGCTTTGTGGAGGAAATGACGGCAGGTCAAAAGACCACAAAAGCCTATAACAGGGAAAAACAAATCATTGAGAAGTTTGACGAAAAAAACACCGACGCCGTAAATTCCTACACAAAAGCGGAGTACTACGGCACTATAGTCGGGCCGGGGGTCGGCTTTATAAACAACCTCTCGCTCGCGCTGGTTTCGGTGTTCGGGGCGGTCATGTACCTAAGGGGGTTTATTGACTTGGGCGGGATTTCCGCCTTTGTGCAGTATTCCCGCAAGTTTTCGGGTCCGATTAACGAGACGGCAAATATAATCGGCAATTTTCAGTCCGCGCTTGCCGCCGCCGAAAGGGTTTTCAGGCTTATCGACGCAAAGCCCGAAAAAGACGACATACCCGGGGCGAAAAGTTTGTCTGTTGAGGGCGGCGAGGTTGAGTTCCGCGGCGTGAGGTTCGGGTATGTAAAGGACAAAGAAATTATCCATAACCTTAACTTAAAAGCGAAAAAAGGGAGTCTTGTCGCCATTGTCGGGCCGACCGGCGCGGGAAAAACAACGCTTGTGAACCTTTTAATGAGGTTTTACGATTCGGACGGCGGGGACATAACCATTGACGGCAGTTCTATTTATTCGGTCACCCGCTCCTCGCTGAGAAACGCTTTCACCATGGTACTGCAGGACACTTGGCTTTTTTACGGCACGGTGTTTGAAAACCTTGCTTACGGCAGGGAGAACGTGACCCGCGATGATGTCGCCGCCGCCTGCAAAGCGGCGAGAATCCACAGCTTTATCGAGCGGCTCCCCAACGGGTACGACACCGTTATCAGCGACGAGGGCGCTATCTCAAAAGGGCAAAAACAGCTTTTGACAATCGCCCGTGCGATGCTGCAGGACTCGAAAATACTCATTCTTGACGAGGCGACCTCCAATGTGGACACCCAGACCGAAAAGCGGATACAGCAGGCGATGCGCTCCCTTATGCGGGACAAGACAAGCTTTGTCATCGCCCACAGGCTGTCTACCATTCAAAACGCCGATTTGATAATCGTGGTTGACGCGGGCAATATTGTCGAGCAGGGCAGCCATGAAGAACTTATGGCAAGGGGCGGCTTTTATTCTGAGCTTTATTATTCGCAGTTTGAGACTTATTAAAGCGGAGCAGTATGGCGGAGCGGTTTCAGCAAAAACGGAGGAAATTATGACGGTTTTACAAAAAAGATTTTTAAAGCGGGTTTTAGCGGCGCTGCTTTCCGCTGTGTTTGTGACGGCGCTGTTCGGTTGCGGGAAAAACATTCCCCCCGAAGATATAATAGTCCCCCCCACCTGCGAGGAAAGCGGCTACACCATAAGCTACACTTCCGATGGGAAGGAACAAATCGGCGCGTTTACTCCGCCGCTGGGGCATGAGTTTGTGCTGAGCGAGATATCGCCGCCGAACTGTGAGGAGGGCGGCTATGAAACATATATTTGTTCGCGGTGCGGCGAAAAAAAGACCGTCTACGAAAAGGCGTCGGGTCATGTCATTGAGCTAAAGTCATACAGCCTGTTAAAAGGAGTTTCTTCCTATACCCTGCTAAGCGAGGGAAAATGCGGTGAATGCGGCCAATTTGTCAGAATAAAAGAGGCGGTGTTTGGCTTTGGGCTTGACAACGGCTTTTCGGCTTCTCCAGCAAGCGTAATTGACGTCCCCGGCGAGGGCGGGGGTATTAGTATCACCATCTACGGCGGAACTGTAACGCTGGAGGCCACGCCCGCGGAATTCTTCCGCTTTAAAGGGTGGTCTTCGGGGCAAAGCGAGCCGGTTTTAACTTTTGCCGCCGACGAAATATATTCGCTTGACGCAATATTTGAGTATGATTTTTATAACATGCCGGTGGTTAATATAAACACCTTCGGCAAAGAAGTGGTTAGGCTTGACAGCTACACTCCCTGCGAGGTAACAATAACTAACTGTCCGCCCGAATATGAGCTTAAAACGCAGAGCGCCGGGATACGGGTGAGAGGGAACGCCTCCGCCAACTACGGCGACGAAGATTGGATACGCGTAAACAAGGTTCACTACCGGCTGAAGTTTGATTCCAAAAAGTCGCTTTTGGGGTTAAACTCCGGCGCCAAATGCAAGAGCTGGGTGCTGTTGCGGGGGGACAACCATTTTATAAAAGAGCCAATTTCGTTTTATATGGGAAAACAACTGCTTGGCGAGGGGTATTTCGTGTCCGACTACACCTACGCGGAGGTTTATTTTAACAACGAATATATGGGGGTATATATACTTTGCGACCAAATTCAGGTAAATGAAAACAGGGTTGACGTTAAAAAGATAAGAGAGGGCGACACAACCCTTAAAAACGGCTATCTCCTTGAAATAGACAACTACTACACAAAAGAACCCTTTTATTTTACCATCAATTACGGCGAGGTAAGACTGACGGATATGTACGGCGTCACTTATAAAACCCCGACTGTGGGCTATTCGGTGAAGAGCGATTACCTTACAAACGAACAGCTGAGCTTTATAAAGAATTATATTTTAAACGCTTATCAAATTGTCTACAAGGCTATCTGGGAGGGGGAATGTTTTGAGTTTGACGATAACTTCACCCGAATAACCCCCGCGCCAACCCTCACCCCGCGGGAGGCCGTGGAAAAGGTAATGGATGTCGATTCGCTTGTGGGAATGTATGTGCTTCAGGAACTGTGCGAGGAGCGGGACGTGGGTATCGGCAGCTTTTTTATGTATGTCGACCTCAGTGGCCAAAACCCAAAGCTGACCTTTTGCGCCCCTTGGGATTTTTCTTGGGCGTTCGGGGACGACACGGGGTTTCGGTACGATAAATTCTCAACCTCGGCGTGGCAGCCAAGGGAATTTATATCTTCCTCCGGCAACCGTTCGTCAACTTGGTTTATAACGCTTTACAAAGCGGAATGGTTTAAAGAGCTTGTAAAGCAAAAATGGACCTCCGCTTCGGAAAACGGCGTGTTCGACGGGCTTATCGCGGAGATGAGCTGGGTTTCCGACACCTACGAAAACGAGTTCGCGAAAAACAGCGTCCGCTGGGGGAGCGGAGACCAGAGAGCCGCCTCCCAAAGGATTGCCGGCTGGCTGGAAAAACGAATAAACTGGCTTAGCGAGCAGTGGCTGGCGTAAAGACGCGAAACGGCTGACGCTTGCCGGCCGGGTACCGCTTATCACTCTCCGCGGAGTTAACTTTGGTAGTTTAATTTACGTAAAAATTATAGATATGTGTATTTGGTTGACATTTTATAAATTTTTTTGTATAATATGCAAGAAAAAACTAAAGGGAGATATTTTGGTTAAATGAAAAAATTTATCGCTTTAGCGCTGGCAGCGTTTATGATGGTTTTAATCCTTGCCGCTTGCGGCGGGGGGAGTGAGAACGAAAGCAAAACAAGCAAAGAATCTTCAAACGGTGAACCCGTCACTTCAGAGAGCTCTGAGGGGTCTAACGAAAGCAAAACAAGCGAAGAATCTTCAAACGGCGAACCAGTCACTTCAGAGGGCTCTGAGGAATCCGAAGAGTCCGAAGAAACTTCCGAACCTTTCGAGAAGCTTCTTTTACCGGACAAAAAGTGGAACGCCGAACTAATAATGCTTGCGCCGAATCCCAATTATTATTCCGAACGTGAATTTTGGTGGGAAGAATCCGAAGAAGATATCGTTGTCACGGCAATTATCGAGCGCACTCGCTTAATGCGGGAGAAGTACGGTATAAACCTCAACATGATATATGTTGACAAGATAGGCGCTTCAAAGGCGGAAGTTGAAAAATCCATAAGCGGCGGGCTTGGGCTGGATATTGTCGCCGACGGCGCGATGTATATGGCCGAATCCGCTTTAAACGGCTGGTATTTGAACCTTTACGAGATCAACGGCGAGGTTAACGGCGGAAACGGATACCTTAATTTTGACGCTTCTTGGTGGGACCAGAACGCTATACGCGACCTTTCAATTGGAAACAAGCTGTTCTTCCTGACGGGTGACATTTGTGTTACCGACGACGAGTCCACATGGGCAATGTTCTTTAACAAAGAAATAATTGCCGATCTCTGGCTGCCCAACCCCTATACACTTGTCGAGTCCGGCGAATGGACGCTTGATATGCTTCATCAGATGGCAAAGCAAGCCGCGCTTAAGCACGGCGCCAAAATGTCATTTGACCCCGCTGTCGAGGACAGATGGGGAATGGTTGCTCAGGCAAACGACGGACTTATGTTTATGCTTGGCTGCGGACAGACAATGGTGAATAAAAACGCCGAAGACTTTCCGGTTATTAGAATTGCGGAAGAAGCGAATATCAACGCTTGGAGCAGGATTTTTACCATAATTACAGACGGAAACCATGTTGGCGTAGCGGACTTTTTCGGCGCTTCTAACTCCGGTGTTTACGCGCAGGAAACCCAAATATTCGCAAACGGCAACGCTTTGTTTATGCCGCAGGCAATAAATACCGCCACCGGTTCGTCACTTCTTGAGGCGGAAGTTGATTACGGTATAATACCAATGCCAAAAATCGACTTGAACCAGAATGATTACACCGCGCCGGGGACAGTTTATTGCCTCAAAGCGGTAGGCGTGCCTATTACAAACAACGAGAACCTTGACGCCACGCTGTTCTTCCTTGAGGCAATGGCTTATCACGGGCAAAAGATAATCACCCCCGCTTATTATGAAAAAGTGCTTAAAGGACAAAAGTCGAAAGACGAAGAGTCCGAAAGAATGCTTGATCTTATTTTCAAAAACAAAACCTATGATATGTCAGCCGTTTACAACTTCGGCGTGGGCAACGATGTTATGATTCAGTTCTACTCCTTGCTTTTAGATCAAAGACCCGAGAATAAAATCACATCTTTCTATGAGCAAAAGCAAAGCATATATAATACAGCTATTGAAAACGCGATAGAGGCGTTCTTAAATAATTAATTGACTGATTGAAAGATAAATCTTTCAATTTGCAACTTTTTGTCTTTGCAGTTTAAACAACATCATTGAAAAATAAATTTTTCAATGGGCAACTTTTTGTCTTTGTGGTTTATAAACCACAATTTCGGCAAGCCGAAACCGACAAAAAGATTGCGGTTCTCCAAATAAGCAATTGCAAAGCGAAACCGGCAAAAAGATTGCGGTTCCCTAAATTTATAAATCGACAAGTGAATTGACAAAAAGATTGCGGTTCTCTGTATTTATAAAATCGATAGGCGAAACCGACAAAAAGATTGCTGTTCTCTAAATAGGCAACTGCAAAGCGAAACCGACAAAAAGATTGCGGTTCTCCAAATAAGCAACTGCAAGGCGAAACCGGCAAAAAGGTTGCGGTTCCCTAAATTTATAAATCGACAAGTGAATTGACAAAAAGATTGCGGTTCTCTGTATTTATAAAATCGATAGGCGAAACCGACAAAAAGATTGCGGTTCTCCAAATAAGCAACTGCAAGGCGAAACCGGCAAAAAGATTGCGGTTCCCTAAATTTATAAATCGACAAGTGAATTGACAAAAAGATTGCGGTTATTTGCGTTTATAAATTCGATAGATAAAACCGACAAACGATTACTGGTTCTCTGAATGTTATTTTTAAGAATTACAAAATAAACCAATAGTTTATTGACAAACGCGATAAATCTGATATAATTGAAGTGCGCCCTTTGGGAAGTACAACCAAAACGGCGACAAATTTGACTGAAAGGGGGCGATGAAATGTTTTTCGGAAACCAAAACGGATGCATTGCGCTTCGCCTCGCGGTAAAGGCCGGTTAACTGTAAGGTTTAAACCGCTTGCCGGCCGCAGAGCAAGGCCGCAGTCCCAGGGTTTCGGGGCGCATCCAAATTTGGATGCGCCTTGTTTTTTGCGCTTTTTGGCAAAACGGCCGCTTCCCCGGAAGACTTTTTCCCCCGGGGGAGGCATACCAAGCCGAAAAGATTGGGCGAGCAAGGGAAAAAATATGTTTTGGATGATTTATGATTGATTTATATCTGTTTGGAAAAAGAATAGCCGCTCTACGAAAGAGGGCGGGGTTTACCCAAAAAGAGCTTGCCTGTAAAGTGGGGGTCACCCCGCAGGCCGTCTCCAAGTGGGAAAACGGCGCGTGCTTCCCGGATTTTTCGATTATCGACGAGCTCGCGGCCGCCGCGGGGGTTACCGTGGAAGGGCTTTTGGGGCTTACAAAACAGGAGTGATTCCCAAAGGTGAAAATGTTTGCGACAACAGCGCTTTAGCGCCCGGCAATAGAGCCGGGCGCTAAATATTATACTTGACATATAATGGGTCGCATGTTATCATAAAAACTAATAAAAACACAAACGGCGGAAGATATTTCAGCCGGGAAGAGGAAATATGTCGCTTGAAAAAACACTAAAGAAAAGATACTTTACTTCGGAATCGGTCACCGAAGGACACCCGGATAAAATCTGCGACCAGATCTCTGACGGAGTGCTGGACGCTATTATAAAGCTTGACCCCATGTCGAGAGTCGCCTGCGAATGTTCTGTCACCACCGGGCTTGTGCTGGTGATGGGGGAGATAACTACCAACGCTTACGTCGATATTTCCTCTATCGCGAGGGATGTCATAAAACGAGTGGGGTATGACTCGTCTGAAAAAGGCTTTGACGCCGACACCTGCGGGATAATCACCTCAATAAACGAGCAGTCGCCCGATATCGCGCTCGGGGTAAACAAATCGCTGGAGGCAAAGTCCGGCGATATAACCGACAGCTACGACATCGGCGCGGGGGATCAGGGCATGGTGTTCGGCTACGCTTGCGATGACACGAAATGCCTTATGCCGCTGCCCATTCACCTCTCCCATCGGCTTGCCGAAAGGCTTTCATATGTCAGGAAGACAGGGCTCCTCGCCTATCTCCGCCCGGACGGAAAAACACAGGTCACCGTGGAATACCGCGGCGAGCGGCCGGCGCGAATTGACGCCGTGGTGGTGTCCGCCCAGCACGCGCCGGAGGTCAGCCTTGAAGAAATCCGAAACGATATAATACGCGAGGTCGTAACCCCCGTTATCCCTAAAGAATATTTTGACGGCAACACAAAAGTTTACGTAAACCCCACCGGGCGTTTTGTGGTGGGCGGCCCCAACGGGGATTCCGGGCTCACCGGGCGAAAGATAATCGTCGACACCTACGGCGGCTACGCCAGCCACGGGGGCGGCTCTTTTTCGGGCAAGGACCCCACGAAAGTTGACCGCTCCGCCGCCTATATGGCAAGATATATAGCCAAAAACATCGTAGCGGCCGGGGCCGCCAAAAAATGCGAGATTCAGATCGCCTACGCCATCGGCGTGGCAAGGCCGCTTTCGGTTTATGTTAATTCCTACGGCACGGGAAAAGCCGAGGACAACGTAATCGCCGGCGTTATAAAAGAACTTTTTGACCTAAGACCGGCGGCGATAATTGAAAAACTTGACCTTAGAAAACCGATTTATTCCCGGCTCGCGGCATACGGACATTTTGGGAGAGAAGAGCTCGGCGTAAAGTGGGAAGAGACCGATATGGCCGAAAAAATAAGGCAAAAGCTTGCTTAGCGGAATAAAATAGTAATATTGAATTTTGGCAAAACCATTGATTTTACAAAACAATATGTTTATTAATAAACACAATTAATCGAGAGGAGACCAGCTATATGTACATATACATGCGCGGAAAAAATATTAAAAAGTTTTTATCGGTAGCGGTGGCGATAGCGTTTGTGTTCAGTTTTTCGTCTTTTCGCCCCGCCGCGTTGTCCCCCGAAAACGATTTAGAGCTTGCTTACTCCCTCATAACCGAGGCGGTGGAAAACCTAAGCGATACGGTGGATATTCTTCAGGCGAAATTAGTGTATGATTACGGCGCGGAAGACTCGCCGATGCTCACGCGGGTGCTTGACGAAATAAGAAACGACAGGCCGGATTTCTTTTATCTTGACTTTTCGTTTGGATTTAAAGCGGTATATCAAGGCTCGGCGTATTATGTCCAAGAGCTTTACCTGTATTATACCCTGCCGGATTTAGAAATAGCGGAAGCGATTAATTTTGTAAACGGCGAAATCGACGATATAATAAACGCTATCCCGCGGCTTTGGGAGCTTGACCGGATATCTCAGGCGCTTATGGTTCATGACTATTTAGCGCTTCACTTCAACTATGACTACAGCCTTGAAAACGGCGACGTCTATTCCATGCTGACAGATAAAACCGGGGTGTGCCAAGCGTTTACCGGGCTTTACGCGCTGCTTATGGAAAGGCTGGAAATTGAGGTTTCATGGGCGTCAAGCGAGGATATGAACCATATCTGGAACCTCATTAAAATCGGCGGCGAATGGTACCATGTGGATAACACATGGGACGACAGCGATTTTACCGGAAAGGTGTATCACAGGTACTTTTTAAAAAGCGACGCGGCATTTTTAACCCCCCCGACCGGAGGCGATAACCACTACAACTGGGTTTCAAAATACACCTGCGACGACGACAGTTACGACGCTTACTACTGGAACACCATCAATTCCCCGATAATCTGCTCCCCGGGCGAATTCTACTACATAAAACAGGCCGAAGAGTTCAACGGCGGGCTTCTTGTTAGAAACACGGGCGGGGAAGAAACCACCGCCGCGGAAATCAGGGACTACTGGCGGACTTACGACAAAACCGGTTTTTACCCCGGAGTGTTTTCGGGGCTTGCCGCTTACGGAAAATACTACTATTTTAACGACTCAAGCTCTATCTACCGCTATGACTCCGAGAACGGGGCGGTAACTAAAATCTTTGGCTCTGATTCGCTTGACGGCAATATTTACGGGATTGCGGCGGAGTTTTCGGACTTTGGCTGCGCTGTCAGCTATGAAGTGGCAAAATCTCCCGCCTCGGCGGGGAGCGTGTTTGTTGTGACCGATTCCCCCGACTGCCCCTTCGGGCATTCTTTCGGCGAATGGGAAACGCTTACCGACCCGACCGAACATTCCCCCGGGCTAAGGCAAAAGGTCTGCGGCGTTTGCGGCGAGACCATCGAAGACAGCATACCGATACTTTCAGAAACCAACGGTTATGAGTATTTTGTCGAAAGCGAACCCACCTATACAAAAGACGGCGTGGCGAGTTGGTCAAGCGATGAGTACGGCGTGTTCTATACGTTTATACCAAAGCTCACCCTCCCCGTCACCGAGCTCGCGCAGGCGCTGGATTCTTCGCTGATATTTGAGGACGGCTTTGTGCGGGGGTTTGACGTCGGCGCGAAAATTTCCGAATACCTAAACGACGGCTTTACCGTTGTGGTTTATAACGGAATAAAAATCGCGACCCAAGACATTTTGGCGACGGGATATGTTATAACGCTGTTTGACGGCTTAGGCAACGAGGTTGATTCCGCGATCGTCGTTATAAAAGGCGACGCGAACGGCGACGGTAAAATAGACGCTAAAGACTACATTTCAATAAAACTTGCCATACTCGGAATTACTCCGCTGGGCGGGGCGCAAACAAGGGCTGCTGACGTAAACGGCAGCGGGAACGTTGAACAATTTGACTATATATCTGTGCGGCTGTCATTGTTGGGGCTTCGAGTGATAAACCAAAAATAAAATCCCTTTATAAACACAAAAAAACCCGGTTCGCCGGGTTTTTTTATGTTTATTTTAATTTATACTAAAGAAATACGGTTTAATCGCTTTGTAATCTATTGTCTAAAACCTTTTCCGATAATCTCGCTGGTGTTGGTTATAAAGGTAAACGCGTCCTTGTCGATTTCCTTGACCTTTTTCTTTAGGTTGAGCGCCTCCCCGCGGCGGCACGCCACAAAAACAAGCCGCTTTTTCGTATGGGTGAACGCTCCCTCGGCGTCGGTGACAGTCGCCCCGTGGTTGAGTGTTTTCATTATATAATCGCAAATTTTCTTGTCTTCGGTGGTGACTATTACAAAAAACTTGTTTATGTTAAAGTTTTCAATAAAAGAATCTATCGCCGTGGTTTTAATAATAAGCCCGAGGAGCGAAAACATCCCAACCTTCGCGCCGAACAGGAAAAACGCGGGGAGAGTTATAGCGATATCGGTTATGAGAAGGGATTCGCCGATTTCAAGCCCCGTGTATTTTTTAAGCAGCATGGCGGTTATATCGGTTCCGCCCGACGAGGCGCCGGCGTTAAACACAAGCGACGAGCCCAGCGAAACCAAAAGCACCGCGTAGGTCAGTTCCATAAAGGGTTCGTTTGTAAAAGGCGTACTCATGGGGTAAAACTTTTCAAGCGCCAGCGTGGAAAACGAAAACAAAAAGCTTGAGTAAACAGTTTTAACCCCAAACCCGCCGCCAATAAAAACAAAACCCAAAACCAAAAGCAGAGTGTTTGTGATAAGCACGAAAAACCCGGCCGACAGCCTTGGGAATATGCTGCTGAAAATAACCGAAAGCCCGCTGACCCCGCCGACGGTAAAATTGTTTGGGAACTTAAAAAAGTAAACCCCTCCGGTGATAAACAAAGTGCCAATGGTAAGGAGCAGATAACTTTTTACTTCCTTTAAAACAGATTGTTTTGGCATATGAAATAACTTCCTCAAGTTTTATTGGCTTGTATGTGTTGTAAAAGGGCCGGTAAACCGGCCCAAAATTTGACTAAAACTCAAACTCATAGTTAAACGCGGGGTTTTGCCTATGCGCCTCTCTGGTGATATAGATTTGCTGGCGAACCTGTTCCGGGCGGACGTCATGCGGTATGCCTTGGGTGAACAGACGGTAGATTTGGTCGTAATAAACGCCGACGGCGGCGATAAACGGCGCGTTGGGGTCGCCGTCCCACGCCTCCTCATGCCAGACAAGCTTTTCGCCGCAATAAGCGGGGAACTTTTCGGCGGTGGTGTAGAGCGCGCCGCTGACGCTGTTCTGGGCGGGCGCTTCTTTGGGGTCGAAATACTTCCAGTCGATATGCGACATTGTGCCTTTTAGGCTCCCGTTTGAGCCGTGGATTTTGTATGTAAACAAGGGATAAGCGTCGGCGGAGGATATTTCAAGGTCAATCAGCGGCTTGCCCGGATAGGTGAGGATAAGCTTGCAGTAGTCCTCGGCGTTGCCGAACACGTTAAGGCTTTCCATTTTACAAAAGATTTCCGGGGTTTTGTCATAAATGTCAAGTATATTCAGCGCTTGGTCAAGCGGGTGCGGCCCCGTGTTGGCGAGCGCGCCGCCGTTTTTTTCAAGCAGGCACTGCCAGTCCCATCTTCTGGCGAACCCGTTGAATTGAATTGAAACCTGCGCGATTCTCCCGAGAACGCCCGAGGCTAAAATTTCTTTTATCTTAACAAAATACGCCGCGAAGCGCGACTGCTGGAAGATAAGCATTTTCGCGTTGTTTTTATCGGCAGTGGATTTTAAAATATCAAACATTTCCACGTTTGGGACAAAGGGTTTTTCGGTAAGTACGTTAAATCCGTTTTTAAGCAGGCGTTTTGTAATGGGAAAGTGAAGGTCGCTCGGAGTGGCGTTGATGACGAGGTCAATGTCTTTTTTTGTAAGAATTTCGGTGTAATCCTCAAAAACCTCGGCGGAAAACTCATCTCTCGCCCTTTCCCTCCGCTCTTTTATGGGGTCGACAACATAAGCCACCCTAAAGCGTTCGGTATCCTTTTTTAAGTGAAGTCCGTGAATATCCCTGCCGCTCCTCCCCTGCCCGAGGATTGCTAAATTCAGCCTTTTCATTTTTATTTACCTTTCCTTTCTAAGCAACATACAAACATTTTCCCGCTTTTTAAACTGATATCCTAAGTTATGGCGGAATTTACATTTTATATTATGATTATACCTTCCAAAACCATAAAAGTAAAGGGGTAAAGGGTAATATCAAGTTTTGTTTTTTACATGTTAACGGCTTTATAGCTTGTTATAAAGACGGCGGGCAGGGGAGAGGGCGAGAGAACCCCCGCGTCAAAATAAAAGGCAAAACCGTTTGGGACAAGGTAAAACTTTGAGAAATCCGCGTTGTTTTCAATAAGGGAATCAACTTTGTTTTTATATTCCCACAGCCCTTTTTGGCTGTTTTCCCGGGAGGAGGATAAAAAGAGAGAAATCAGGGTTTCGCGGTCTTCCCTGCTAAAAAAATCATAAAAATTAAGGAGTCTCCCCTCGTCTTTTGACCACACCTGCGAAAGCCTCGCCACTTTTCCGCGGGACTTTCCGTTATACACAAAAGCGTCAATAAAAGTTGAAAAAAACTGTTCGTCCTCATATGAAACGGTGTATTTCAGCACCCCGCCGCGGGGGTTGAAACCGTCATTTTTTATTTCTTTTAACGCTTTTTTATAGACTTTTGTCTCGCAATAAGACAAAAACCCGTCAAAAACTCCGGAATAAAGCTTTTTTGTGTTTGACACAAACGAAACTCTCCCTTTTGTCACCGGCACGGTAAGATTAATATACATCACGGGAAGCCCGGACGGGTCTTTGTATTCTTTTTTAAGCCTTTTTTCCTGACATACGCATGTTTCCATTATTTATAATCAACCCTTTGCTACAATAAATTTACGGTGTCAATGCGGCAGCCAACCGCGTGAATCCGTGCTTGTTGTTTAAGCCATAATAAGAGGGTAATTGGTCTGACGACACTCCTTTTGGACTTCACGTCCGTAATTGAAACAGTCAGCCGTCCTCTTGTTGTGGCGTTCGA
>JBAYZO010000012.1:0-38423 GCA_041672465.1 Eubacteriales bacterium | reverse complement strand
GCTATTTTATACTGCTTTTTGATTCTTCTTTTTATTCTTTTTCGTGTTTCTCAAACAAACTTCCACTGATTTCTCAATCTAATTTCAACCCCCTACCAACTGTGGAATTTACTTTGGGAATTAACGCGCTTGACTTTTTTACGAAAAATGCTTATAATGACCCTTAGTAAAAAACGGAGTTGATATGCGTATATGAAAAACAGCTCGCTTATGATAATAATAACTTTCCTCTTTGTCTGCGTCGTGGCGCTGCTCGCCACTTGGGCAATCGGGAAAGATTCCGCAAGCCGGCCGGCCGCGTCCTCTCTTTCGTCGGAGGGCTCAAGTTCCGCGACGCCGGTATCAAGCCCCGAAAAGACAAGCGGTATTTCCGAAGAGAGCGGACTTTTCCCCGGTGAGTCAGAACCGGAATCAAGCCCCGAATCCGAACCGTCTTCTTACGGCGACCAAAGCCAAAGCCAAAGTCAGGACTATGAAGAAATGGTGGGGAAAAAATACGCCATTGATATTTCGCCGTATCTCGAATATATTGCCCCGAAGGACTTTCCCCAATACCAAATCTATGTCAGCAAAAACACTCCCTCCCTCGCTTCCGACTATGTTCCGGCCGATATGGTGGTGTCGCCCAACGCCCGCCCCGGCAGGGAGGACAACTGCCTTATGGTCAAAACCGCCGCCAAAGCGCTTGAGGCGCTCCTTAAAGAGGCGGCCTTTTACGGCTATGACGACATTACCGTCACAAACGCCTACCGCAGTTATGCCCTGCAGTCATACCTTTTCAACGACTATTATTTTAAAATAGAGGCTTCCAACCATCCCGGGCTGACAAGCGAGGAGATCCGCAAAATCGTGTCTTCGTACAGCTTTCCGCCCGGCCACAGCGAACACCAGACGGGGCTTTGCGTGGATATGCACAATCTCCCCGTCGGGAACCAAGAAAGCTTCAACAACACCCCCGCCGCCAAATGGCTTGAGGAAAACTCCTACCGATTCGGCTTTATTCTCCGCTACCCGGAGGGCGGCGAGGTGAAAACGGGCGCCGTTTATGAGTCTTGGCACTACCGCTTTGTGGGGAGAGCCCTTGCCACCCTGCTCTACGAAAAGTCTCTCACCCTTGATGAGTTTTACGGTTATGTCGGGAGCTGAAAACTTTTGGTAAAACAAAATCGAATTCCCTAAAATATAAACGGCGAAAGTTGCTCTTTATGAAAAAGTTCCTTAAAAACACCGCAGTTTTTTTTAAAAGCCGCCCGTATTCGCTTATTCTTCTTGCGTGGCCTTTTCAATGGCTGTGGTACGGGCTGTTAAACTCCTCCCAAACCCTTGAGACAAGCCATGTGATTTACATGAAGCTTGACGACGCCATACCTTTTATCCCGGAATTTATACTTCCCTATGTGATGTGGTATTTTTATATCGCTTTCGCCGCGCTCTACACGCTTTGGAAGTCGAAAAAAGACTTTTTACATATGATGACAATGGTTTACTTCGGAATGTTTGGCAGCCTTGCCTTTTCCACCGTTTACCCGAGCTGGCATCTTCTCCGCCCCGATTACTCCGAAATAAAGGGGGGAATATTTACCTTTATTCTAAAACAAATATGGGCGATAGACAACCCGGCTGTAATCTACCCAAGCATGCATGTCCTTGTCGCGGTTCTTATCACAATCGCTTTTTTCAGGGCGGACTGCATGAAGGGAAAGGGTTTTTTAAAAGGCTTTTTTGTTTTTTACACCATACTGGTTTCGGCCTCGACGGTGTTCACCAAACAGCACTCGGTTAAGGACATTTTTTTCGCCTTCGCGTTTGTTGTTCCCTATTATCTCCTCACTTATTATGTCATCTGGCCTAAAAAGCGTTTTAAAGACCGCGGAGCTAAAATAACCCCCTTAAAAGAAAAAGAGACGGCTGAGGTTTAGCCGTCTCAATTTTTTTGCGCGTTAAGTCTTACTCATCCGCCGTACATATATTAAAGAGGATTTCAGAGACTTTCTTTAAATCCTCCACCGCCACATATTCATGCTTTGAGTGAAAGTTTTCCCCGCCCGTGCAGAGGTTCGGGGTGACAAGCCCCATATACGTAAGCCGCGCGCCGTCGGTCCCCCCGCGTATGGGGGTTATCTTTGGCGTTACGCCGGCTTTTTTCATTGCCTTTTCGGCTCGCTCTATAATGTGATAAACGGGTTCGACAAGGCTTTTCATATTGTAATAGCTGTCTTTGATCTCAAAGCTGACTACTTCCCTTTTGTATTTCTTATTTAGAAAACCGCAGGCTTCGGCGAAAAATTCTTTTTTCTTTTCAAACTCGGCTTTGTCGTGGTCACGGATAATAAACCTCGCCTCGGCTTTTTCGGTTCCCCCGCTTATCCCGGTAAGGTGGTAAAAGCCCTCGTAACCCTCGGTGAGCTCGGGCCTTTCTCCCGCCGGCAGGAGCAAAGCAAGCTCGCAGGCGGCGGAGGCGGCGTTTATCATTTTTCCCTTGGCGCTCCCGGGGTGGGTGGCGTTGCCGGAAAACTCCGCGAGACAAGAGGCGGCGTTAAAGTTTTCATACTCAATCGAGCCTAACCCCCCGCCGTCAACGGTATAGGCGAAGTCGGCGGCAAAGCGGGACAAGTCAAAGAAGTCGGCGCCGCGGCCGATTTCCTCATCCGGGGTAAAGGCGATATAAACCTCCCCGTGGCGAACCCCCGAACCCTTTAGCCTTATCGCCATATCCATAATTTCCGCCACCCCCGCCTTGTCGTCAGCGCCGAGGAGAGTCGCGCCGTCGGTGACAATAAGCTCTTTGCCGACCTGCCCCGCCAGCGACGGGTTGTCGTCGGCGCGGGTGACTATTCCCTTTTCGCGGCTCAGAACGATATCCCCGCCGCCGTAAACAAAGCACCGCGGGGAAATATTTTTGTCCGACATATCGGGCGAGGTGTCGATATGCGCGATAAAGCCTATTTTGGGGAGGCTTTCGCCGTCTTTCGCGGCGGGGAGCCTTGCGTAGACATAGCCGTTTTGGGTGAATACATCGGAAAACCCCTCTTTTTTCAGCTCTCCGTACAGCATTTCGCTAAGCGCGAGCTGTTTTTTTGTGGAGGGGGTTTCGTTTGAGTTTTCATCGGAATTCGTGGGGAGCGCGGCGTAGCGAAGAAATCTTTCTTTTATATCGGTTTTAACGTTTCCGTCCATCTTGTTTAAATCCTTTATTTTTATTTTGTTTTACACAACTTATTATACACAAGTATTTCAAATTGGCAAATTTTTTTACCCTCACTTGCTTTTCGCGGAGCGTTGTATATAATAACACTTGAGGGGTCAACCCCAAACAAAAACAAAACGGAGGTTAAAAGACAAATGTCAAGCCAACCGAGCAATAAAATGAGCCCTAAACTAAAGCCTATTACGGGGACATGGTTTGAGTTCACCCACCACAACGTACCCGAGGGAAAATACTGGAACGCCGCCTGCCGGGGTTTTTCAAACGGCGACTGGCGGGAAAAGGTAAGGGAAATAAAAAGTCTCGGTATGAAATATATCGTGCTGCTCTGCACTTCTTTGGTGTATGAGAACAAAGCGGAGGCTTACTTCAAAACGTCTGTCTACCCTTTCGCGGAGGATTTTGCCGCGACCGACCCCATGGGGGCGCTTATGGACGAGGCGGAAAAACAAGGCGTTATGGTTTTTGTGTCCTGCGGCTATTACGGCCCGTGGACGCAAACCTTTAACAACATGACTTCCGCCGAAGTGAAAAAAAGAGCCTTTGCCGCGATGGAGGAGGTCTACCTGCTTTACGGCAGGCATAAATACAAATCTTTTTACGGCTGGTATCTCCCCGACGAGACTTGCGTCGACGGCAGCTATCACCCCGAATTTATAAACTACGCCAACCGCTACGCCGGGTTTGGCAGGGGTTTTGACAAGAACCTTAAAATGTTAATAGCCCCCTACGGCACCAATAAATTAAAAACAAACGACTTTTTTATAAGCCAGCTCGAGAGCCTTGACGTGGATTTTATCGCTTATCAGGACGAAGTGGGCGTGAGAAAATCCACCCCCGAAGAAACCCCCGCTTATTTTGAGGCGCTGAGGGTCGCCCACGACAAAGCGGGGCGCGCCGCGCTTTGGGCGGATATGGAAGTGTTTGACTTTGAGGGACAGGTCTACCGCTCCGCCCTTATCCCCGCCCCCATAGGCCGAATCGCCCGCCAGATAGCCGCCATTTCCCCCTACGCCGACGAGATACTGTGCTACCAGTACCAAGGAATGATGAATAAGCCCGGCACGCCCGCTTTCTGCGGACACGAGGGGTCGTACGCGCTATACAGCGAATATCGGGAACTCATAAGCAAGTTTTAGCTTTCAGCTTACAAAAAAGGAATGATTAAAAATGAACGCCAACAAACAGCCCGACGCGCAAAAAGAAAACATACCGGCTTCCTCCCTGCCGCTCCTCAAGCGGGTGAGCGTGTATATGGAGACCTGCTCGAAAGGGCATAAAAAAATCGCCTCGTATATCCTCCAGAACTATATCCCCGCCTCGTATATGACCGCCTCAAGCCTCGCCAAGGAAGTGGGGGTTTCGGAATCCACCGTAGTCAGGTTCGCCATGGATTTGGGCTTTTCGGGTTATCCCGAACTCCAAGCTTCGCTGAAAAGCATGCTTAAAAATAAGCTAACCTCGCTTGAGAGGTTTGATATCGCCTCCGAGCGTATGCGGGACGACGTGCTTTACGCCACGCTGAGCGCCGAGATAGAAAACCTCCGCCTTACGCTCCAGAGCACGGACAGGGGGAACTTCGACGCCGTTGTGGATATGCTCCTTTACGCCAAAACCGTTTATATTGTGGGGAACCGCTCTTCTACCTCGCTGGCTAACTTTATGTATTTTTATATGTCTCTCATTTTCGACAAGGCGCGGCTTGTGCAGTCGGCAAGCGGCAGCGATATCTTTGAGCAGCTCTTTAGAATCGGCGAGGGCGACGTTGTAATCGGCATCACCTTCCCCCGATACTCAAAGCGGACGGTTGACGCCATGACGTTCGCCCACCGCTCGGGCGCGTTTACAATCGCCATAACGGATTCCCCGAATTCCCCCGTGGTTCCCATAGCCGACAAGGTGCTTTACGCGAGAAACGAGATTTCGTCTTTTGTCGATTCGCTTGTCGCCCCGATGGCGCTTATAAACGCGCTGGTCTCGGCGTTAGGGCAAAAGCGGAAAAAAGAAGTCAGAAGGAATTTTGAAAAACTTGAGCAAGTCTGGGATGAGTTTTCAATCTACGACAAAAACAGATAGCGAATCCCGCGTTATAGCCGTGGTGGGGGGCGGCGCTTCGGGAATGGCGGCGGCCTGCTTCGCGGCGAGCGCCGTTTTGCCGCTTCGCGGTGAAAAAGTCAAGGTTGTGATGTTTGAAAAGACAAACCGCCCAGGGAAAAAGCTTTCTATCACCGGGAAGGGGAGGTGCAACCTAACAAATAACTGCACCCCCGGCGTTTTTATTGAAAACGTGGTTTCAAACCCGCGCTTTCTCCAAAGCGCTATTCATATGTTTCCCCCGAGCTTTGTCATGGAGTATTTTGAAGGGCTTGGGGTAAAGCTTAAAACAGAGCGCGGCAGGCGGGTGTTCCCGGTATCTGACAAATCCCTTGACGTTGTCAAGGCGCTGAGGTCAAACCTCGCCGAGCTTGGAGTGAAAACTGTTTTCGGGAGAGTGAGCGGGGTTTCGCCTTCGGAGGGCGGTTATGAAGTGGCTTATGAGGAAAGCGGAGAAACCCGCAAACTGAAAGCTTCCGCCGTTATTCTTGCAACCGGGGGGATCACATATCCGCTGACGGGCTCGGACGGCGACGGCTATAAAATAGCCGCCTCGTTAGGTCACACTATCGCTAAACCGACGCTTTCACTCGTGCCGCTGAACACCGCCGAGGACTGGCCGAAACGCCTTGCCGGGCTTACGCTTAAAAATGTGACCGTCTCGTTTTACTGCGGCGGCAGGCTTTGCTTTTCCGGGATGGGGGAGCTTCTCTTCACCCACTTCGGCGTTTCGGGACCGCTTGTCCTGACCGCGTCTGCGTATATTAAAAGCTACCCCGCCGAAATTTTTATCGACATGAAACCCGCCCTTGAAAGCCAAACGCTTGACCGCAGGCTGCTTGGCGAATTTTCCTCCCAAAAAAACCGGGCTTTTTCAAATTCTCTTGACAATCTGCTCCCAAAAACCATGATACCGGAAGTGGTTTGCCTTTCGGGGATAGACGGCCAAAAACAAGTCAACTCAATTACAAAAGCCGAACGCGCCCGCCTTGTATCTCTCTTAAAAGCAGTTCCCATCCACGCCGTAAGCACACGAGGCGAGGGCGAGGCGGTGATAACAAAAGGCGGCGTTGACGTCAGAGAAGTCTCGCCTGCCACAATGGAGTCAAAGCTTCACAAGGGGCTGTTTTTCGCCGGGGAGCTGCTTGACATCGACTGCCTGACGGGCGGCTATAACCTGCAGGCCGCTTTTTCCACCGGTTTCGCGGCGGGGAGAGCCTCCGCCGAGACGGTTTGCCGGGATACGCAAAAAACTAAAAATGAAATTTTTTAAAATTAGCTAAACCAAGCGAGATAAAAATATTGCTTTTTTTGCGAAGTAGTGGTATTCTAATAAACAAAGCCGCAAGTGTTCGGCGGCTACTATTTTATAAAATGATTCATCAACAGGAGGTTAAAAATGTCTAAAGCAGTCTACAATCCTTTTCAAAACGCCCAAGAACAATTTGATAAAGTGGCGGATCTTCTTGAGTTAAACAGCGGCACCCGCGAACTGTTGCGCCAGCCAATGCAGGAAATACATTTTACCATTCCCGTAAAAATGGATGACGGATCTATTAAGGTGTTTAAGGCTTTTCGTATCAGGCATAATGACGCCAGAGGGCCCGCTAAAGGCGGAATACGCTTTCACCCCCATGAAACAGCTGATACGGTGCGCGCGCTTTCTATGTGGATGACATGGAAATGCGCGGTAGTGGATATCCCGCTCGGCGGCGGAAAAGGCGGTGTAATCTGCGACCCCCATAATCTTTCAGCCGGAGAGCAGGAAAGGCTTTGCCGCGGATATATCCGGCGGCTTAGTTCACAGCTTGGTCCCGTTCAGGATGTTGCCGCGCCGGATGTTATGACAAACGGGCAGCACATGCTTTGGATGCTTGACGAATATGAAACAATCAACAACGGCCGTTATCCAAGCATGATCACCGGAAAGCCTGTCGGTATGGGCGGTTCCCTTGGCCGTAAAGAGGCTACCGGATACGGCGTTATATATGTGCTTAAAAACCTGCTGCGCGAAATGGATATTCAGATTAAATCTACAACGGCCAGCATACAGGGTTTTGGCAATGTGGCTGAGTACGCCGCGCGCATGTATACGGAATTGGGCGGCAATGTTATCGCGGTATCCTGCTGGAATCAGGCCGAAGGCAAATCATACACCTTTAAAAATAAAAATGGCTGCGATATAGAGCAGCTTGCTAAAATCAAGGACTCCTTTGGCAGTATTGACAGGGTAAAAGCTATTGAATTGGGATACGAGGTGCTCTCTGGTGAGGAATGGATTAAACAGGACGTTGATATCCTTATCCCCGCGGCGCTGGAAAACCAAATTACTCCCGCTGTATTTCCCGGTATATCCTCAAAAGTCAAAATTATTTGCGAGGCGGCGAACGGACCCACTACACCCGATTGCGACGCGCTAATCCGCGAACGGGGCATTACTATTCTGCCCGATTTTCTTTGCAACGCCGGCGGTGTAACCTGCAGCTATTTTGAACAGGTACAGTGCAGCATGAACTACTTTTGGGATATAGCCGAAGTCTTTGAAAAGCTTGAATATTGTATGACCAAAGCCTTTAGCGCGGTATACAAGCTTGCTGTAGAAAAGAATCTTTATATGCGTGACGCCGCTTATACAATCGCCATAAATCGGGTGGCAGAAGCGGTAAAACTGCGCGGCTGGGTATAAGTTACAAAACAAAACGGTTAATAAAAAGCAAAGTATCTCGCTCATCTTCAAAGATTGGCGAGATATTTTTGTTTTTCGGTTGTTTTTTGTTTTAAAGGCAAAAAGCAAGAGGTTTTATCCCGGCTTTTGCTGTCCGTTTCTTATATGGTCTTACTTTTTTTAATATGAAGATAGCCTAACAGAAGTTTTTATCCGGCTTATAGCAAAGCTCGTCCAAAAACACCCTCCGCCCCTCTCTGGCGGATTTATAAATGGCAAGGATTATGTCAACCGCCTTCCGCCCCTCGGCAAAGTCGACGGCGGGGGGGCGTTTTTCCCTTACCGCGTCTATAAAATCGGATATTTGAAGAAGATGATAATCGCCTGAAATATTTGATGCCGCCGACGCGCCGCTCGAATAAAACGGCCTGAAGGTCAGGTCTTCCACCGGGCTGCCGGCGATATGCGCGCTGACAAGCGAGGTTTCCTCAATGGCGAGGCTTCCCCTGTCGCCGTTTATTTCAAGCCGTCTCGGGTACCCCGGGTAAACGGAAGTCGCCGCCTGCGCCACCCCCAGCGCGCCCGACTCAAACTCCACGCAGGCGGAAAGGGTGTCTTCCACCTCTATATCCCTTGACAGAGTGGCGGAAAAGGCAAACACGGACTTGACCTCCCCGCCGAGAAAGTACATAAGGTCAATGCCGTGAATCCCCTGGTTCATAAGCGCTCCGCCGCCGTCAAGGGCTTTTGTCCCCCGCCACGCGCCGGAGGCGTAATATTCGCCGGAGCGGTGGTATTTCATATACATATCGGTGTAGACTATCTTCCCCAGTTCTCCGGATTCGATCATATACTTTGCTTTTCCAATGTCTTTGGCGAACCTGAGCTGGCTTATCACCGCGAGGGTGACTTTATTTTTACTTAGTTCTTCCTCAATGGCGTCAAGCTGTTCTTTTGTGATGGCGACCGGCTTTTCCGCCACGATATGCTTTTTCGCCCTCGCCGCTTTTATTATAATATCGGCGTGGTAGCCGCTCGGCACGCAGACGCACACCGCCCCCACTTCTTTTGACTCAAGCATTTCTTCGGCTGAGCCAAACACCCGCAGTCCGCCGTGCTTTTCGGAAACCCTTCCCGCGGCGTCCCGCGAGACGTCTGTTATCCCCGCAAGCTTTGCCTTGCCGGGGAGAGCTTTTATCGCGTTTATATGAAATTCGGAAATCATTCCGCACCCGATTATCCCAAACCCTAATTTTCTCACAGCCATTTTAAACCTCCCGCGGTAATTTAAAACAAAACCGAAATATAATCGTTTGCCTTATTATAAAGTTTCGCGCTTTGGTTGTCAACCAAAACTAAATCCGCCGAAAACCCCGCTCATATCCCCAAAAATAAAATAAAATGGCAAAAGTGTACTAAAACAAAGGGGAATTAACTCTTTATTTTATTGCAAAACATATTGACTGAATATTAAAAAAGTTGTAATATTATATAAAGAACATTCAGTCTTGAAAATACACAAAAAGAGAGGTTGTTTATGAACAGAGTCTATAACTTTTCGGCCGGACCCTCGATGCTGCCGCTCCCCGTACTCCGCCGCGCCGCCGAGGAAATGACAAACTTTAACCAAAGCGGAATGTCGGTTATGGAAATGTCGCACCGCGCAAAGGTGTATGAGTCGATTATCAAAGAGGCCGAGGAAAACCTCAGAGCCCTCCTCGAAATACCCGAAAACTATAAGGTGCTGTTTCTTCAGGGCGGCGCGACCACTCAGTTTTCGGCCGTTCCGCTCAACCTTATGAAAAACGGCAGGGCTGATTATATCGTATCCGGCCAGTTTTCCTCAAAAGCGGCGAAAGAGGCCGAGAGATACGGGAAAGTCACCGTCCCCGCAAGCTCAAAAGACAAAAACTACACCTATGTGCCACGAGTCGGGAGCTTTTCGCCCGACGCCGACTATGTTCACATCTGTTATAACAACACCATTTTCGGAACGGTGTTTAACTATATACCCGAAACGGGGGGCATCCCGCTGGTTGCGGATATGTCGTCATATCTCTTGTCCGAACCCGTTGACGTTAAAAAGTTCGGCGTAATTTACGCGGGGGCGCAAAAGAACATGGGCCCCGCCGGGCTTACGGTGGTGATTGTAAGAGAGGACCTGTTAGGCTCTGCCCGGCCAGAAACCCCGGTAATGCTGGACTGGCTCGTTCAGGCCGAAAACGAATCCATGTATAACACCCCGCCCTGCTACGCCATTTATGTCGCGGGTCTTGTGTTTAAATGGATACTTTCCCTCGGCGGGCTTGGCGAAATGCGAAAAATCAACCGCCGCAAGGCGGAAATGCTCTATGACTGCCTTGATTCGTCTGAAATTTTTAAACCCACCGCGCAAAAAGAGTTCCGCTCGTCAATGAACGTCTGCTTTGTGAGCGGCGACGAAGCGCTTGACGCGAGGTTCTGCAAAGAGGCGGCGGAGGCTGGGCTTGTCAACATAAAAGGTCACCGATCGGTGGGGGGAATGCGCGCTTCTATCTATAACGCCATGCCCGAAGAGGGCGTTAGCGCCCTTTGTGAGTTTATTCGGCAGTTCAAAAAATAAATATTGAAAGATAAATCTTTCAATGGCAACTTTTAATCTTTGCGGTTTACCAAACCGCAATTTCGCTAAAGCGAAACCGATAAAAAGGTTGCATTTGCTGAATTTAGAAAGATTAAAAGGAAGGTCATAAACAAATATGAATATAAAGTTATTTAACAAAATAGACAAGGCGGGGCTTGACCTCTTCCCCGAAAACTATAAAGCGGGGGAGGATATAACCGACTACGCCGGCGCGCTGGTTCGCTCCGCTCCGCTTGGGGAAGTAAATTTTCCCGATTCGCTGAAAGCTATCGCCCGCGCCGGCGCGGGGGTGAACAATATCCCAACCGAAAAATGCGCCGAAAAAGGCATCGTGGTGTTCAACACTCCGGGCGCGAACGCCAATGGGGTAAAAGAGCTGGCGGTGGCGGCGCTGCTCCTCGGCTCGCGGGATATCGCCGGCGGCATAGAGTGGGCAAAAACCCTAATCGGCGCGCCTGACGTGGCAAAAGCGGTGGAAAAGGGGAAATCTTCTTTTTCCGGGCCGGAGATAGCGGGGAAAACCCTTGGGGTTATCGGCCTTGGCGCCGTGGGCGGGATGGTTGCCAACATCGCCTATTCGCTGGGGATGAAGGTCATGGGGTTCGACCCTTATATCACGGTGAAAGCCGCGTGGGGGCTCTCCCGCGCCGTTGCCAGAGCCAACAATTATGACGAGCTTTACGCTTCCTGCGACTATATCACTCTCCATGTGCCCTCCAACCCCGAAAACCGGGGCATGATAGGCAAAGAAGAATTTGCCAAAATGAAAAAGGGCGTTAGGATTATCAACCTCTCCCGCGGGGATCTTGTAAACACCGCCGACCTTAAGGCCGCCATTTCAGAGGGGGTTGTAGCCTCATATGTCACCGATTTCCCCGACGAGAGCCTGCTTGCGGTAAAAGGCGTAGTCTGTATTCCGCATCTCGGCGCCTCCACGCCTGAATCCGAGGAAAACTGCGCGAAAATGGCGGTGGAACAGCTCACCGAATACCTTGAAAACGGCAATATCAGAAACAGCGTAAACTTTCCGGATATCTTCCAGCCCCGCAACACAAACTACCGGGTGGTGGTGCTCCACAAAAACGTGCCCGCCATGCTCGGGAATATCTCCTCGGTGCTGGGCGCCGACAAGGTCAATATCGAATCCCTCTCAAACCGCTCGAAAGGCGATTACGCCGTGTCGCTCATTGACACCGACAACCCCGTTTCATCCGCCGTGGCGGGGCATGTCGGGGCGATAAGCGGGGTCATAAGGGTAATATTAGTAAAATAAAACCGCTAAAGTTGTGTTGACATATTTAAAAAAAATGTTATAATATTAAAGGATTACAAGCGCTGGGTATACAGATAACATCCGTATACCCTTTGTTTTGTCAGAAATATTTTATGCTTTTAAAAACAGTTTATTTGGACTTATTCTGTAAGCGTATTCACTTAAGTTTTTATTAAGGCTTATCTTTTATATTGGAAAACAAATAGTTTTATATTTTAATTTTTAATTATATTTTCCCGGCAAGGGGGTGTTGGTTTATGCCGCAGGAAACACAAAAAGGCGGCGTTTTAAGCCTGAAGCTACCGGGAACAGACTCCGAGCTTGAAATTGACATCTTTGAGCGGGCGGAAAAAAAGTACCGGCTCACCGAAGCCCAGTTTGATTCCCTTATCAAAGTGGTGCAAAACCACTGCGAACCCGATATTTACCCCGAATCCGACGTGCTGAGCCTTTACTACGACACGCCGAACAGCAGGCTTATCCGCGACTCGCTTGACAAGCCCGCCTATAAGGAAAAACTTAGGCTCAGAGCCTACGGAGTTCCCGACGACAACAGCGCCGCTTTTGTTGAAATTAAGAAAAAAGTGGGGAGCATTGTCTATAAAAGGCGGGTTATGATGAATTACCGCCGCGCGGTGGAATACCTTGAGGGTGACTCCCCTCCCCCGTTCGCCTGTCAGGTAATAAAAGAAGTCGATTACATAAAAACCTTCTACGGCGGGGTTATGCCCTCAATAATTATTTCCTACCATCGGCTGGCGTTTATGGGGGGGGAAGACGGCGACCTTAGAATTACGTTCGACGATGAAGCTACCGCCCGCGACACCGACCTTGACCTTGCCGCGGGGATTTTCGGCACGCCGCTCTTGGGAGACGGCGAACGGATACTTGAGATAAAAACCCACCTCGCCCTGCCACCATGGCTCTCCTCGGCGCTTGACGAATACAGGATTTACCCGAATTCTTTTTCAAAATACGGGGTGGCTTACTCGGATTTCTCAAACCTCCCTTTCGCCGTGATAGCGCGGGAATCAAAATCAAAATCAAAATTGCAACTGACGGCCAATTAATTTAAAGGAGTTACATAAAGTGATTGAAAAAATCTTCGGGACAATTTTTGAGATAAAAATTACCCCTTTCAGCTTTTTCATATGCCTATTTTCCTCGATTATCATCGGATTTTTTATCGCGCTGACGTTTATGTATAAAAACCGCTATACAAAATCCTTTGTCATCACGCTCGTCATTATTCCGGCGGTCGTGGACCTTCTCATAATGATAGTCAACGGCAATATCGGCACGGGAATCGCCGTGGCGGGGGCGTTTTCGCTCGTCCGCTTCCGTTCGGTTCAGGGCAATGCCCGGGAGATTGGCTTTATCTTTATGGCGACCGCCGTGGGAATAGCCATAGGAGCGGGATATGTCGGGGTAGCCTTTATCTTTGCCGCGGTGCTGATCGGGGTCACGCTTTTACTTAACTCCACCCGTTTCGGCGAGCCGAAATCCGCCGACCGCGAGCTTAGAATAACAATACCGGAAAGCCTTGACTACACCACGGTCTTTGACGATATATTTGAAAAATACACCCATAAAACCGAACTCCTCAAGGTTCGCACCACAAATTTGGGCTCGCTCTACCGGCTGTATTACAGCGTGCTTATCAAAGATGTTGCCAAAGAGAAAGAATTCCTTGACGAAATCCGCGTCCGCAACGGCAACCTTGACATTATCTGCGCGAAAGTCCCCATCGACTCAAACGAAACCCTTTAAAACACGCAAACAAAACGCTCTTTTATATAAATGGCCGCGAAAACCCCCGGTACCGGGGGTTTTTATGTTGATATTTTGTTGTTTTGTTGTTTGCTGCCTTTAAGGCTTGGGGGATGGCTTAAGGGTTAAATCTTCTTCACCCAGAGCCGGTGCAAATTGCAATAGGCGTAAGCCGCGACGGGAGACTGTCCGGGCAGCAGCAAAAACACCGCTTCGGGATCCGAGACAATGGGCTCGAGGTCTGTTCGCGTAAATCCCTTGTCCGTTTCAAGGATAATCCCCATAATGTGGTGGTCCGGCGTCATCGGGTGTTTTTTTGACCCTATCTGAACATTTACCGTATTTCCATCGAGCGTCGCGACGGGGGAATGCTCGTAGGCAAGGCTTTCGTCCCTGCCGGGCAGCAGCAACTCCATTTGTTCGCCGCAGCAAACAACCGGCACTCCTTGATCTCTCGCGTAAATGATGATGTTTCCGCAATGACTGCAATAGTAAAATTCCATGGCTGACTTTCCTTTATGTGTGATGATGACTTATTATACCAAACGGAAAACTTATTGTCAATTCTTTAGGGCGATTTTGGGGGGAGTGAAAACCTCTCTATCACAACCCCGGCTTTTATCATAAAAAATTGCAAAAAACCCCCGAAACGGGGGTTTTTTACAAGTTAATTCAATTCAGCAGGCGTTAATAAGCGGCGTAGGCGTCGACGACTTCCTGAATCGCCAGCTCGACGGAATCCTTCATACCGTCAAGGGTGGAAATAAACGTGTCTTTGTTCGCGGTGTTAAAGATATTTGAAAGCCCCCCGAACGAGTAGACAAGCGCGGTGTCATAGATAATATTGTTAAAAATAATGTCAAGCATGTCCTCGTCGTCTTCCGTAGCCATGTCCTTGCCCTTGAGCACCGAAGTGTAATAGGCGTTGGAGATATGGTTTTTACCCCCCACCGCCAAAAGCTCTATCATATACGCGCAGAACTCCGGGTCGGTGGTCTGGAGCGGGATACAAATGCCGTACGCCATGTTGGCGGTGCATCTTGAAAAATAACCGTCCTGATCTGTGTCAAACTTGGGCGGCGGCACCACCCCGTAATTGACCTCATAGGGGCGGAACTTTTTAATGGCGGAAAACGCGATAGCCATAAACAGCGACTGACCCGTGCCGAAAATTTTAACCGTCGTGTCCCACATATCCGTTTTGTCGGTAAAGTCGTTGACGGTGACATACCATGTCCCCTTTTCGCCGAGCATCTCAAGCACTTTCTGCGCCACGTTGATCGATCTCTCTTCCACGCCTATGGAAATTTGCGGGATATCCTCGGCGTTCTTGGAGCAAAGCGTCTCGCCGGCGGCGTAGTACAGCCCCACGTCTCCGCCCATGCAGCCCCAATAGTCGTTTTCGTCCATCTTTTGGTCTTCGTTGCCCTGACGGGTGAATTTCTTCGCCATTTCGTAAAACACGTCGAGCGTCCATTCGCCCTCTCTTACCAAATCATACATATTTATGCCGGGGTTGTTTTCCGTCATAAGCTTTTTGTTAAACACAAGCCCGCCCGACACTATTTTTTGCATTATTGACAGGTCGCCGGTGGTAAAGTAAACTTTGTTGCCGATCGAGAGCGAACTTGTGGCGTTGTTGTCCCACCAAGGGGCGTCAAGGTCGATATATTCGGAAAAATCCCTTAAATCATAAAGCGAGCCCTCCTGCGCGAACACTCCGCAAGCCGCCATAAAAGGCATTGCGACGTCAAATGTGTCGGTGCCGGAAGACGCCTGAGAGCGGAATTCCGAAACCAGATCCTTAACCGCCACGGCTTTTATTTTAATGCCGTAGGTATCGTTGATCCAATTGTTTCGGGTGTTGACTCCCTCTATGATATACTGATCGGTGCGTTCGGCAAGCGCCTCGCGGCTTTCTATCTCCTCCGAAAAATATGTGGTCTGACCGATCTCGTCATATACGAGCACTCTAAACTCCTCGTAACTCTTCCACTCTTCTTTAAATTCCGGGAGATGAAACGCGACATATTTGCCGTTTTCGTCCCTGTACTTGTCTTCATCGACGGGTTTTGATGAGTCGGACGTTTCGGTTTCGCTCTTCCCGGACGAGCTTGCGGGGGCTTCCGACGCGGGCGGTTCACCGTTTCCGTGACAGCCCGACAGCGCCAGCGGTAAAATCAAAAGCGCGCAAATCAACGCGCATGTCAATTTCTTCAAAATATACTCTTCCTTTCCATATTAAAGTTAACTTGATTATAGTTAAAACGGCGGTTTTTGTCAAGCCATTTATTTTCCGTTCCGAGCCGGCATATTTCCGCCGCAAAGCGCAAAAGCCTTGACATACGGCGGAGCCGGTGTATAATTAAACAAAACGCCGTCCAAATCGGCGCGTTTATACGCTTTTTACAAAAGGGGAATATCAAATATGCCAACACTAAATGAAAAAGCCGCCTCTCTCGGCGCTTCGCGCTCGGCAATACGGGAGCTGTTTGAATACGGCAAAAGCCGGTCTCTTGAGGCGGGCGGGGATAAAATCTGCGACTTTTCGCTCGGCAACCCCTCCGCTCCCCCTCCGGCGGAGCTGAGGGCGGCTTATTTTGAGGCGCTTTCAAGCCTCGCGCCGAAAGATCTCCACGGCTACACAAGCGCGGCGGGGGACTTTGAGACAAGAAAAGCGATTGCCGACGCCATAACAACCGAGGAGAGCTTTGAGGTTTTGCCGGAAAACATGTTTTTGACCACCGGCGCGGCGGCCGCTCTTTGCGCCGTGTTTTTTGCCCTCACTTCTTCCCCCGGCGACGAGTTTGCGGGGTTTTCCCCTTTCTTCCCCGAATACAGGGTTTTCGCCGGAGTGGCGGGCGGGGTGTTTGTCGCGGTAAGCGCCGACACGAAAAACTTTCAGATAAATTTTGAGGCTCTTGAATCCGCCATAAACGAAAAGACAAGGGCGGTTGTGATAAATTCCCCGAATAACCCCTCGGGCGCGGTCTACACTAAAGAAACCATTAAAACCCTCGCTGGGATTTTAAAGAAAAAAAGCGCCCTGTTCGGGCACACGATATATATTGTAACCGACGAGCCCTACCGGGAGCTTGTCTACGGCGGCGTCACCCCGCCTTTTGTGCCGAAATATTATGACGACACCATAATTTGCTATTCATACAGCAAGCGGTTTTCAATCCCCGGCGAAAGGTTGGGTTACGCGCTTGTCAATTCCCGCGCTTCGGACTGCCGCAGGGTTTATAACGCCATTGCCGGCGGCGCGAGGGTATTGGGGCATGTCTGCGCCCCGTCGCTTGTCCAGAAAGTTATAGCAAGGTCGGCGCGCCTTAAGCCCGATATGACCGTTTACGCGAAAAACAGAGAAATTCTTTATGAAAACCTAACAAAAATGGGGTATACCTGCGCAAAACCCGACGGCGCTTTTTATCTGTTTGTAAAGTCGCCTTTCGGTAGCGGCGCGGCTTTCTCGGCGAAAGCCAAAGAAAAGGACATACTTGTCGTTGACGGGGCAACTTTCGGCTGCCCGGAATTTGTCCGCATCGCCTACTGCGTGGACACTTCGGTCTGCGAAAGGTCGCTGCCCGCCTTTGAGGAGCTTATAAAGGGCGGGCGGGGGAAATAACACTTATTTCATTTTCTCCTGCTTTGTCTTTTTATCCACCACATGGCGGCCTTTGAGTTCGGTTAAAACCTCGTCCGGGGTAATTCCCGCTTCCACCATAAGCGCCAGCACATGGTAGCACAGGTCGGCGATTTCGTAAATCCCCTCCTCGCGGCTGTTTTTAACCCCGATTATAACCTCGGCGGTCTCTTCCCCTACTTTTTTAAGGATCTTGTCAAGCCCCTTCTCAAACAAATAACTGGTGTAGGAACCCTGCGCAGGGTGTGTCTTTCTGTCTTTTATAATCTCATACAGCCCGCTAAGGCTAAAGCTTTTTTTAATATCGTTAAAAAAGCAGCTCTCTTTGCCCGTGTGGCAAGCGGGGCCGTCGGGGCGAACGCCGATGAGAAGCGCGTCAAAGTCGCAATCGGCGGCGATTGATTCCACCCTCATGAAATTGCCCGAAGTTTCCCCTTTTGTCCAAAGCTTCCCCCGCTCCCTGCTGTAAAAGCAGGCGAGCCCCGTGCCGAGGGTCTTTAAATAGCTCTCTCTGTTCATATACGCGAGCATAAGCACACTTCCGGTTGAGACATCGAGGAGAACCGCGGGGATAAGCCCGTTTGAGTCAAACTTTAGCTTTTCAAGCGTTTCGATATTTTTTTCAGTCATTATAAACCTCCTATATTCGGACCGGCACTCCGCTTGTCCCGAGATATTTTTTGAGCTCGGGTATTTTAATTTCCCCGAAATGGAACACGGACGCCGCTAGATACGCGCTCACGCCCGGCGCTCCTTTATATAGGTTTAAAAAGTCCTCTTTCTTCCCCGCGCCGCCGCTGGCGACCACGGGCACGCCGACCGCCTCCGAAACTTCCCTGAGAGACGCTATGTCAAAGCCGTTTTTCACCCCGTCGGCGTCCATGGAGTTGAGCACCACCTCGCCGGCGCCCCGCGCCGCGCCCTCTTTTATCCATGAGACCGCTTCAAGGCCGGTGTCTTTTCTGCCGCCGTTCGTGTAAACCCGAAGCGCGCCGCCCTCCCGCTTTACGTCCACCGACAAGACAACGCATTGGCTGCCGTATTTTTCGGCGGCTTTGTTTATAAGGGCGGGGTTTTTAACGGCGCCGCTGTTCACGCTCACTTTGTCCGCGCCGCATTTTAGGAGCCTGTCAAAGTCGCTTAACTCATCGACCCCGCCGCCCACCATAAGCGGTATAAACACGCGGGACGCTACCCTTTCGAGCACTTCCGTGAACAGTTTCCGCCCCTCGAACGAGGCGGTGATATCATAAAACACAATCTCGTCGCCCCCCTCGGCGTTGTAGCGCTCCGCGAGAGCGACCGGGTCATCGACGTCCTCAAGATTTTGAAACCTCACGCCTTTTACCACTCTGCCGTTTTTAATGTCAAGGCAGGGTATAATTCTCTTAGCAATCATCGGCGGCACTCAGCGCCTCCTTTAAAGTTATTTTTCCCTCGTACAGGGCTTTGCCGAGTATAACCCCGCAAATCCCCATTTCCTTTAGCTTTATTATCTCGTCTACGCCGCTTATCCCCCCGGAGGCGGTGAGGACGATTCCGCTTATGGCGGCGAGCTTTTTATAAAGCGGGATATTCCCCCCGCCAAGCGTGCCGTCCCTTGAGATATCGGTGTAGATAATATGCCGTATCCCCTCCGACACAAGCTTTTCCGCCATTTCAAAACCGGAAACGCCGGTTTCGCCAAGCCAGCCGCGGGTCGCCGCGAAATCGTTTTTCGCGTCTATCCCCACCGCTATCCCGTCGCCGAAAGCGGCCGCGAGACGAATTAAAAAGTCGTTGTCCTCAACGGCGGCGGTGCCTATTATCGCATGTTTCGCCCCCGCGTCAAGGTAAAACGCAGCGTCGCTCTCCCGCCGCAACCCCCCGCCGACTTCAATTTCAAGGCTGCCGCCGAATGAGTCAATAATACTTGAAATTATCCCAGAGTTAACGGGTCTCCCCAGTTTCGCGCCGTCAAGGTCAACAATGTGAAGCGCTCTCGCGCCCTGATCTAAAAAGCCCTTAGCCACGCCGTAAATATCGTCGGAATACACCTTTTTGGCGCCAAAATCCCCTTTTGTAAGCCTGACAGCCTTGCCGTCAATAATATCAATGGCGGGAATAACCCTCATATCTCTCTCACTCCTGCGTTTTATTTGCGCTTTCGGCGGGTTTAAAGACAGGGCTTTTCGCAGAACGCCTTTAACAGCCTAAGCCCCGCCTCGCCGGATTTTTCCGGGTGGAACTGCATTCCGTAGGCGTTGTTTTTGGCGACTACGCCGGGGATTTCAACCCCGTACTCGCTGAACGCCTTAACCTCGTCCCCGCCGCCCTTGACGTAATACGAGTGAATGTAATAGACAAAGCTTCCGTTTTTAAAGCTGTTGAACAGTCCGTCGTTGCGCCTTATAAACAGCCTGTTCCAGCCCATATGCGGGGTTTTAAGCCCGCCGATTTCGCCTTTCATCGGGCTAACCTCGCCGGAAATTATCCCAAGCCCTTTTGTAACGCCGAACTCAAAGCTTTTTTCGGCCAAAAGCTGCATCCCAAGGCAGATTCCAAGCAGCGGCCTGCCGGTGGCGGCAAAATCCAAAACAGCCTTGTCAAGGCTTGACTTTTCAAGGCGCTCCATCGCTTTGCCGAACGCCCCCACTCCGGGGATAATTATCCGCTCCGCGGCGGCAACCTTTTGCGCGGAGCCCGTCACGGTGACATCGACGCCCAAATATTCAAGCGAGCGGGCGAGCGAGTACAAGTTCCCCGCGCCGTAATCGATTATGACCGCGGTCGGTTTGCTTTTTCGTTTCACAGTTCTCCCTTTGTAGAGGGTATTTCCCCGTTTGCTTTAACATCGGTTTCCACGGCTTGGCTCAGCGCTCTGGCAAATGCCTTAAACAAACACTCCATTATATGGTGGGTGTTTTCGCCGTAAAACAGTTTTATATGGAGAGTTACCGCCGCTTCCCGCGCGAAGGCGGCAAAAAATTCCTTGCAGTCCTCGCCGTCAAAACCGCCGGCGGACTTAAGCGGCGCGCACATATCAAAGTTGAGGTAAGCCCTTCCGCTGAGGTCGACGGCGCAGAGCGCGAGCGACTCGTCCATCGGGAGGATAAGGCTCCCGTAGCGCTTCACCCCCGCTTTGTCGCCCACGGCACTTTTAAACGCCCTGCCAAGCGAAATGCCGATATCCTCGGCGGAGTGGTGAAAGTCCACCCATGTGTCGCCGGAACAGACAACCTCAAGGTCAAACCGCGAATGACAAGCGAAAAGGGTTAGCATATGGTCAAAAAAACCGTTCCCCGTGCTTAGCCTGCTCTTCCCCGCCCCGTCAAGGTTTAGTTTTAGCTTAATGTCCGTCTCGGCAGTTTTTCTTACGACTTCCTGTTTTCTCATATTTATGGCCTTTCCTTTCTACGCTGCTTAAATTTTATTTTAATAAGTCAAGGGCGGATAAAAACTTTTCCATATCTTCTTGCTTTCCGATGCTCACCCTTACAAAATCTTTTATCCTGTCCTCGGGGAAAACTCTTGTCAGCACCCCCGCTTCCCAAAGCTTCGCTTGAATTTCGCTCCCGCTCATTCCCGGCTTTTTAAACAGCAAAAAGTTTCCGCGTGAGTTTGTAACCTCAAAGCCTTTTTCCGCGAGGGCTTTTTTTGTAACCTCGCGGGTTTTAATAATCTCCCCCACGGTTTTTTTAAAGTATTCATCGTCACTCAAAGATGCTATTCCCATCGCGGCGGTCAGCCGGCTTATGTTGTAAGGGTTAAAGGAAAACCGCACTTTCTCAAGGTCGGAAATAAGTTCGGCGTCGGCTATCGCGAAACCCAGCCTCGCGCCGGCGAGCGAGCGTGACTTTGAAAAAGTTGATATCACCGCGAGGTTTTTATGGAAAGCGGTGAGCGGAACGGCGCGGAAACTGTTAAAATCAGCGTACGCCTCGTCTATTATCACCACCCTGTTTTTGTTTGAAGACGCGATTTTTTCAATTTCTTCCCCCGTCAGCGACAGCCCGGTATGAGCGTTCGGGTTTGCGATAACCACGCACCGGGGGATGCCGAAATAATCCGCGGGGTTTATCGAAAGGTCTTCCCGCACGGGTATGACCTTTGATTTTATCCCGAAAAGCCCGCACAAACAGGGGTATAACCCATACGTCACGTCCGCGAACGCGGCGCCGCCGCTCCCGCAAAACGCCCTGAACGCAAACGCGAGCGCCTCGTCAGACCCGTTGGAAACCATTACGTTTTGGGTCTTAACGCCAAAGTTTAAGGCTATCGCTCCCCTCAGTTCGGTGTAATACGGGTCGGGGTAAAGGTTGTTTTTGCCCGCCTCAAGCCCGTTTGCCGAAGAAATCGCCGCCGGGGAGGGGGGGAAGGGCGACTCGTTTGTGTTCAGCTTGATATAGTCCCGCCCCGATGGTATTTCGCCGGGGGTGTATTCTTTAAGACAAGTCAGTTCCGGGTTAAGATAACGGCTCATTTTAAACCTTCTTTTGATTTTCGCGCTTTATTTGCTTTTATAAACCTCGCCTCGACCGCCCTCGCGTGCGCCTCAAGCCCCTCGGCTCTGGCAAAAAGAGCGGCGGAGTCCGCGACCCTCGCGAGCGCGCTTTCGGGGTAATAAATATATGAGGTTTTCTTTCTGAAGTCGTCCGGCGACAGCGGGGAGGAAAATCTCGCGCTCCCGCCCGTCGGGAGAGTGTGGTTCGGGCCGGCGAGGTAGTCCCCCACCGCCTCAGGAGTATAGCCCCCCAAAAACACCGAACCCGCGGAGGAGATTTTTTCAAACAGCCCAAAACAGTCATCGGCGCAGATTTCAAGGTGTTCGGGGGATACAATATTTGAAATTTCCGCGCATTCGTCAAGGCTGCCGGCGATTATAATCGCCCCGTAATTTTTAAGCGACTCCTCCGCTATCCCTCTGCGCGGGAGGGTTAAGAGGAGTTCCTCTAACTTTGTCGCCACTTCCTCCGCGAGGGCTTTGCTCGGCGTGACAAGTATCGCGGACGCTAACATATCATGCTCCGCCTGCGACAGCATATCGGCGGCGATATATTCGGGGGAGGCGTTTTCGTCCGCGACAACAAGAATTTCAGACGGGCCCGCTATCATATCCACGCCCACAACGCCAAAGAGTTCCCGTTTTGCGAGCGCCACATAAATGTTCCCGGGGCCCGTGATTTTGTCGACTTTCGGCAGGGTTTCCGTGCCGTAGGCAAAAGCCGCGAGCGCCTGCGCGCCGCCTACGGTAAACACTCTGTCCGCCCCGGCGACCACACACGCCGCGAGGATTTCCGGCCTTACTTCCCCGTTCTTCCCCGGCGGGGTCGCTACGTTTATTTCACCGACCCCGGCGATTTTCGCTGGGATGATATTCATAAGCGCCGTCGAGGGATAAGCCGCGCTCCCCCCCGGCACATAAATGCCGGCTTTCGAGATCGGCGTGTACCGCTGACCCAAAACCTCTCCGCTTTCTCTTTTTATCTCAAACCCGGACGAGAGCTGTTTTGCGTGGAATTCCCTTATGTTTTCGGCGGCGCCCTCAAGAACGGCTAAAAACTTTTTGTCTATTTTGTTTTTTGACCCTCTCAGCGTTTCTTTTTTAACCTCAAAGGTTTTTAAGTCCGCTCCGTCAAACTTTTTGGTGTAATAGGCGACCGCCAAGTCGCCCTCGCGCCTGACTGTGCTTATAATTTCCTCAACCTCAAGCCTTTTCTCGCCCGAGTAAATTGTCCGGCGTCTTTTTAAAAAGCCGTCAAGCTCGTTTTTTCCTATTATATTTATTATTTTTGCGTTGTTTTTGGTTTTCTCCACAAAACTAACCCCCAAGCCGTGCCAACGCCGACTTTATTTCTTTTTCCTTAAAAATAAAGGCGGATTTATTTGCTATGAGCCGCGAAGAGACCTCAAAGACTTTTTCCGTCACCGCAAGTCCGTTGTCCTTTAGCGTTCGCCCCGATTCGACAATATCCACAATTACATCGGCAAGACCTAACACCGCCGCCGCCTCCACCGAGCCGGAAAGTTTTATTATTTCTATTTCCCTGCCTTTTTCGGCAAAGAACGCTTTTGCCACCCTGACATATTTTGTCGCCACCCGAAGCGGCGAGTTTTTGTTTTCAAAATACCCCTCGGGCGACGCCACCGCCATAAAACACTTGCCGATTCCAAGGTCGAGCAGCTCATACACGTCGGGTTCGTCCTCGGCAATCAAATCGCTGCCGGCGATACCCAAATCCGCCACCCCGTGCTCGACATAGGTGCAGACGTCGGCGGGCTTTATTAAAAAATAGCTGACCCCGCCGGTCTTATCGGTAAACACAAGCTTTCTGTCCGCCCCGTACTCCCCGCCGGTAAAATACCCCGCTTTTTTAAGAAGCCCAAAAGCGGATTCCCCAAGCCTGCCGGTTGGAATCGCAATATTCAGCATGATTCCCCTCCTTTGGGGAAGCAAATAATCTCCCCGTACTCTCTTGGCTCCCCTTTTGGGAACCCTTTTGAGACAAGCGTTCTCTTTCCGGCTTCACGCAGTTTTTCGGCAGCTTCGAACACTTCCGCTATTTCGTCGCCGTCGCCGTAGACAATAAGCGCGTCAAAGCCTTTTTTGGCGGCGCCGCCGTAAAACGCCGTCACCTCGCTGAAATCAATAGCGAACCCCGCCGCTCCGCCGGCCACGCCGAAACGCTCCGCGAGAAAGTCATATCGCCCGCCGCCGAGCACCGGCGCGGGGTGCCCCTTTACATAGCCGCGCATTATAACGCCGTTATAATAAGAAAAATCATTTGTCACCGAAATGTCGAGCATGATGTTTTTTTCATATTCCGTCCCCTTTATGGCAGAGGCGATTTCCTCCAGTTCCGACACGCCCTCCCATGCCGCCCCCTTTGGGGAAAGGCGCTTTAAGACATTTACCGCCTCGCCGAGCTTTCTTGTCGACGACACAATTCTTGTAAACGCCCCTGCCCTTTCGGCGGGAATATTGTTTTTTCTCGCCAATTCCATAAGCCCGTGTGTGTTTTTGGCGGAAATTAGAGAAGACAGGCGCTTTTCGTCTTCTTCCCCGCCGCCGAAACTGTCGACCGCAAAGCGCAACACCCCCATGTGGGACGCGCAGAGCGCATATGAGGGGTTAATTTCGGCAAGGCTTTTCGCCGCGAGAGAGATAATCTCAAGCGTCGGGTAAAGCCCGCCGCCGCCAACGCATTCAACCCCGACTTGGGTTATCTCGCGGTATTCGCTTTCCCGCTTGTCAAGCCTAAAGACGTTTTCGCGGTAGTAAAGCCTTTGCTCGCCATGCGGCAGACCCGCGTACCCTTTTAACACCGAAAGCGTTATGTCCGGCTTTAACGCCATAAGCCTGCCGTCAATTCCGTTAAAGGTGATTATCCCTTTTGTCGGGATAAACGCTATGTTTTCGCGGTAGAGCTGATATTCCTCGAACTTATTAAACGCCGAATACTCATACCCCGCCCTTTGGTAGATGTCGCGAAGTGAAAGATACAGCGCGTCTTCTTTTGATAAGTCTTGCAGATTTAAAACCATGTGAGTTTTACCCCTTGTCTTGGCGCGGTAGTTTTATTCGCCGCTTTGCTTTTCCAAAAGCGAGGGCAAAACGTTTTTATACCCGCCGCTCCCGTATCTAAGGCATTTTGACACTCTGCTGAGCGTTGCCGACGACACCCCGGTCTTTTCGGTAACGCCGCCGTATGTCTCCCCCGCGAGCAAAAGGCAGGCGCATTCCGCCCGCTGGGAAAGCTGCCTTATCTCGTTTATCGTGCAAAGGTCTTCAAGAAAGTTTTTCATATCCCCGGCGTCGTCAATGCCGGCAAGCAGACGGCAAAGCCTGTCGTGCATTTCGTCGCCGTAACCGTTTTTCAAGCTTGATCCCGCCTTTCCGTTTTTATATTTTGTGAAAATAATTGTTTTGTTCTATTGCTCGCTTACTCGCTATAATATATTATATCACAACTGTTTAGCGTTGTAAAGCGCTAAAGCAAAAATAAATAATTTTTGTGCCCGCCTACAAAAGACAAGCACAAATAATGGCTTAAAACCGTTAAATCAAATAAAAATATCTGTTTATTATTAAATTTTTACTTCGGCTCTTTGGGGGAGTGCGGGCTCAGCCCCGCCTTTCCCCAAGCTCGGTGATATTAATAAGACGGGTGTTTTTTTGGGTATACCTGCTTGCCAAGATGTCGCCCAGCGCGAGCGCGGTGTCAATGCTTGTCATACAGGGGATTTTCTTTTCCATCGCCATTCGGTTGAGAAGCCTGAAATCCCCTACGCTTATATCCATCATCTCGCCTGTGTAGATGATATAGTCGGCTCTCCCGCTCTCTATAAGCTGATATATGTCATCGCTCTCCCACACGTCGCCGACTTTTGTCACCTCAAGCCCGGCGTTTCGTATCGCTTTCGCGGTGTCGGGGGTGGCGTAGAGATTTATCCCAAGGTCAAAAAACTTTTCGGCGACCTTCAGCGCGTCGGAATGGTCGTAGTCCTCCACGCTTATGAGTATCCCCCGCTCTTTGTCTTTGTCTTTGTCTTTGTCTTTGTCTTTGTCTTTGCCGTCATTCGCCTTTACATCAAGCCCCGACGCGGCAAGCCCTTTGTACAGCGCCTCTGCCTTTGTCCTGCCGATCCCAAGCACCTCGCCCGTCGATTTCATCTCGGGGCCGAGAATCGTGTCGGCATCGGTTATTTTCTCAAACGAGAACACCGGCACTTTCACGGTAAAAAAGGGCGGAGTTTTCCAAAGCCCGGGCTTATATCCAAGCTCGCTTAGCGTCGCCCCGAGCATCACGCGGGAGGCGATTTCCACCAGCGGCAGCCCCGTAACCTTGCTTATATACGGCACGGTTCGGGAGGCGCGGGGGTTAACCTCAATGACATACACTTCCCCGCCGTAAATGAGGTACTGAATGTTCACCAGCCCTTTTGTCCCCACGGCAAGCGCGAGAAGCCGCGACACAGACGAAATCCGCTCGGTAAGCTCGCCGGAAATGTTAAACGGAGGGTAAACGGCGATTGAATCCCCGCTGTGCACCCCGGCGCGCTCGATATGCTCCATTATCCCGGGGATGAGCACTTCCTCCCCGTCGGAAATCACGTCGACCTCAAGCTCCGTACCCGGCATATACTTGTCAATCAGCACCGGGTTTTCGATCCCCCCGGCAAGGATTGCCTCCATATATCGTTTAGTGTCGGCCTCGCACCGCGAAATCGTCATGCCCTGCCCGCCGATAACGTAGCTCGGGCGGAGCAGAACGGGGTAGCCCAAAATTTTTGTGGCGAGTGTCGCTTCCTCAAGCGTCTTGACCGCGCACCCCTTCGGGCGGGCGATCCCGAACTTTTCAAGAAGCGCGTCAAACCTTTCGCGGTCTTCCGCCAAATCAATGCCGTCTGCCGAGGTGCCGAGTATTCGGATGTTGTTTTTGTCAAGGTGTTTTGTAAGCTTTATCGCCGTCTGCCCGCCGAAGGCGACCACCACCCCAAGCGGCTTTTCAACGTCGATTACGTTCATTACGTCTTCCGGCGTGAGCGGCTCAAAGTAGAGCCTGTCGGCGGTGTCGTAGTCGGTGGAGACGGTTTCGGGGTTGTTGTTTATAATGACAACCTCATAGCCCATTTGCTTAAGCGCCCACACGCAGTGGACGGACGAATAGTCAAACTCAATCCCCTGCCCTATCCGAATGGGGCCGGAGCCAAGCACTATGACAATGTCTTTCCCCCACCGCTTAATTTTGCGGGACTCGCATTCCCCGCCGTAGGCTGAATAAAAATATCTCGCTCTCCCCCCGCTTGTTTCGCCGTTGTCAACCGCTTTGTAAACGGCGGGGGTGGCTTTTATTTTGACCTCCCCCGAAATTTCCCTAAGCGAAGAATCGGTGTAGCCGTATGCCTTGCCTAACGCAAGGCTTGTCTCGTCAAGCCCGTTTACCCGCAGTCGGCTTTCAAAGTCGCAAAGCTTTTTAAGGCTGTTTATAAAAAACCTGTCAATCCGGGTGATTTTATTTATCTCGTCTACGCTTACCCCCGCTTTCAGCGCCTCGAATATTGTAAAGATCCGCCTGTCGTCGCGGTCCTCAAGCCTTTTTCTCACCGGGCGCGAGTCAAGCGGCTTCGCGCCCAGCGTCTCAAGGGAAATTTCCGCCCCCCTCACCGCTTTGAGCAGCGCCGCCTCAAAAGAAGTCGCAAGCGCCATCACCTCGCCCGTGGCTTTCATTTGAGTGCCGAGCTTTCTGCTGGCGGCGGTAAACTTATCAAACGGCCATTTCGGCAGCTTGACCACAACATAGTCGAGAGCCGGTTCAAAGCACAGCGAGCCTTTCCCCGTCATATCGTTTGTAATTTCGTCAAGGTTTAGCCCCAGCGCGATTTTTGTGGTCACTTTGGCAATGGGGTAGCAGGTCGCCTTGCTTGCGAGCGCCGACGAGCGGGAAACCCGCGGGTTGACCTCTATAACCGCGAAGTCAAGGCTTTCCGGGTCAAGGGCGAACTGGCAGTTGCACCCGCCGTAAATTCCAAGCGACTCGATTATCTTAAGCGACGCGTCTTTGAGCATCAGGTATTCTTTCGGCGACAGCGTAAGCGCGGGCGCCACCACTATCGAGTCGCCGGTGTGAACCCCCACCGGGTCGATGTTTTCCATGCTGCAAACCGCGATACAGTTCCCCGCCCTGTCGCGCATGACCTCAAACTCAATTTCTTTCCAGCCGTAGATATATTTTTCAACAAGTATCTGGCAAATGAGCGAGGCGTCAAGCCCGATAAGGGCGGCTCTTTTCAGCTCGTCGGGGTTTTCCGCCACTCCCCCGCCCGCGCCCCCAAGCGTGTAGGCGGGTCTTATAATAACCGGGTAGCCGATTTCTTCCGCTATGGCAAGCGATTTTTTAACGTCGCCCGCTATCCCCGAGGGAATTGTTGGGATATTAATATCCCTCATCGCGTCTTTAAACTTTTGCCTGTCCTCAGCTTTTTCAATGGCCTCGACATTGGTTCCAATGAGCTTTACCCCGTGGCTTTTTAAAAATCCCGATTCCCACAGCTTTGTGGCGAGGGTGAGCCCCGCCTGCCCGCCGAGCCCCGCGAGAAGACTGTCGGGGCGTTCCTTTTCAATAATCCGCTCAAGGGTGATTTCGGTCAGCGGCTCAAGATAAATCTCGTCCGCCATCGCCTTGTCCGTCATTATTGTAGCGGGGTTGGAGTTGATAAGCACCACGTTTACCCCCGCCTCTTTAAGCACTCTGCACGCCTGCGCGCCCGCGTAGTCGAATTCCGCCGCCTGCCCTATGACAATGGGACCGGAACCTATAACCAGCACTTTTTTTATACTCTTATCTATCGGCATAAAACCGCCTCGCTTCGTTTATAAATTCGTCAAGCAGATATTTAACCCGTTCCTCGGGGTAAAACCCCACCCCATACGCCGCTTTTCCTTTAACTTCAAACCCCTCTATGCTTTTGTCGTCAACGCCCTCAAAGGTTATGTCAACCTCCTCGGGCGATTTTCTGATATCAATAGCGTAGCCATGGACTTTTTTAAGCATAAAAACCCTGCCGTCGCTCTTTCGCCTTACCGGGATATCCCCCCTGCGGCCGCTTTTATAAACCACCTCAAAGCCAAGCGCAAAAGCAAGAATATCGCGCCCTAACCCAAAGCCAAAGACAGGAAGGCGCCCGATAAGCGAACAGATTTCGTCTTTTGCTTTGTGCAGATCTGTTACGCTCATTCCACCGTTTGAAATTATAACCCCGTCCGCGCCGGATTTAATTATCTCATCGGCGGAAAAATTAGCGGGGAATATCTCATAACCCGCGCCGGCGGCTGAAACAGCGTTTAAAAAGTCGTCGCTCACTCCAAGGTCAATTATACCTATTTTAGGCGCGCCCGTTCTTATTACATTCCGGTATTCCGCCTTTTTTAACGGATATGCTGACTTTTCTTTTAACCCGGCAAAAATATCGTCTGTTACAGCGGGGGGAGTTCCTCTCCGGATAACCCCGTATATTTTGCCGTTTGAGGAATTTATTTTTTTTATAATTTCCCTTGTGTCAACACCGCACAGCCCGGGGATATTGTGCTCTTTTAAAAAGCCGGAGACATCAGTTTGACTCCTGAAGTTTGACGGGGTCTCGCACCATTCCCTGACCACCAGCCCCGAAATGCAAGGCGGCCCTTTGAGGTCTGATTTATTTATCCCCGCGCAGCCGAAAAGCGGGAACGCCATCACTTGAATCTTCCCCTCGTTCGCCCTGTCGCTAATGCTGCCCGCGGCGTTTATCATTTCGGTGTCAAATATAACCTCGCCGCCCGCCTCGCTTTCCCCGCCGAATGAAAACCCTTCGTAAACGCTGAGGTCGGACAGCGCGAGAAACGCCTTTCCCCCTCCGCGCAATGCTTTTTTGTTGTTTTCCCCGTCCCTTTTTTGCCTTTCCCACAAAGAGTATGCCCCATTTCTAAAGGGTTGCCGCTATAACCGCTTTTATGGTATGCATTCTGTTTTCCGCTTGGTCAAACACAATAGAGCGATCGCTCTCAAAAACCTCCTCGGTGACTTCAAGCGCATTAAGCCCGAAACGCTTGCCGATCTCCCGCCCGATCTCGGTCTCCCTGTTATGGTAGGCGGGGAGACAGTGCATAAAAACCCCGCCGTCATTCATCTGCCGCATGACGTTTTCGTTTACCTGATACGGGTAGAGCGCCTTAAGCCGCTTTTCCCAAACCCCCGCCGGCTCGCCCATTGAAACCCACACGTCGGTGTAGACCACGTCCGCGCCGCGGGCGGCTTTAATCGGGTCGGTGACAAGGCTTATGCTCCCGCCCGACGCCTCCGCCTCTTTTTCGCAGTAGCTGACGAGCGACTTGTCGGGGAAGTATTCCTTTGGCGACGACGCCGTAAAACACAGCCCCATTTTTGAAGAACCCACCATAAGCGAGTTCCCCATATTATAGCGCGCGTCGCCCATATATACAAGCTTTATTCCTTTAAGGCGGCCGAATTTTTCTTTTATTGTGAGAAAATCCGCCAAAATCTGCGTCGGGTGGAACTCGTTGGTAAGCCCGTTCCAGACGGGAACCCCGCTGTGCCTCGCGAGCTCCTCGACAATCTCCTGCCCGTACCCCCTGTATTCGATTCCGTCAAACATCCGACCCAAAACCCGCGCCGTGTCGGCGATGCTCTCTTTCCGCCCGATTTGGGAATTCGACGGCTCAAGGCAAACGGTCCCCACGCCGAGGTCATACGCCGCGACCTCAAAGCTGCAGCGGGTGCGGGTGCTTGTCTTTTCAAAAATCAGCACAATGTTTTTCCCCGCGTGCGTGTTATGCGGAACCCCCGCTTTTTTCTTGGCTTTTAGGTCCGCGGCGAGATTTAAAAGATAATCAATTTCACCCGGGGTAAAGTCTTTAAGCTTTAAAAAGCTCCTGCCTTTAAGGTTCATTAAAAGCGCCTCTCTTTATGTTTTTTGGTTTTCGGCGATGGCTTTCTTCAGCGCCGCCACCGCTTTTTCAAGTAAAGTATCGGGTATGTTAAGCGCGGGGAGAAGCCGGATTTTATTCTTTGCTTTTATGGGAAGCACGCCTTTTTGTATGCAGTCGCTTATTATTTTATCCGTGTCCCCGTTCACGCTTATCCCAAGCATAAGACCGAGCCCCGAAACCCCGGTCACTCCGGCGGCACCGCGCAGGGATTCAACTAAAAACCTTGATTTTTCCCTTACCCCCTCAAGGGTTTTCTCGTCAAGCCTTGACAAAATATTTATAGCCCCGGCGGCGCAGACGGGGTTGCCCCCAAACGTCGAGCCGTGGCTCCCCGGGGTGAGAGTGTCTTTTGTCTTCTCCCCAAAAATTGTCGCCCCAAGCGGAAGCCCGCCGGCGAGCCCTTTGGCGGTGGTGACGATATCCGGGGTTATCCCGTAGTTCATATAGCCGAAAAGCCTCCCCGTCCGCCCGTTGCCGCATTGAACCTCATCGGCGATTAAAAGTATGTCGTTTTGCTCTGTAAAGTCCCTTAGCTCCCTTAAAAACTCTTCGCCAAGCGGCTCAACCCCGCCCTCTCCCTGAACGGCCTCGACCATCACCGCGGCGACGCTCCCGCCCGAGCAGGCGCGTTTTATAAAGTCAATGTCATCCGCGGGGGAATACTCAAACCCCGGCATAACGGGAAGAAAATCCTTATGGAACACCTCCTGCCCGGTGGCGGCGATCATGGCGAGGGTTCTCCCGTGGAAACTGTTTTTAAGGGTAATTATTTTATGCCGCTCTGCCCCGTATTTGTCGGTTGAATATTTTCTGGCGGCCTTTACCCCGCACTCGTTTGCCTCCGCCCCGGAATTTGAAAAGAACACCCGGCAAAGCCCGGTTTTTTCGCAGATAAGCCTCGCGAGCTCCGCCGCCGGCTTTGTGTAGTAAAGGTTAGATGCGTGCTGGATAAGATTTAGCTGTTTTGTGACTTCCTCCGCCCATTCGGGGTCGGCGATTCCGAAAGTATTTACGGCTATTCCCCCGCCGAGGTCAATATATTCCTTGCCCTTGTCGTCAAAAAGAATCGACCCGCGCCCGCCGCTTATCACAAGCGGAAAGCGGTTATATGTGCGGGCGGCAAATTTGTCGTCAAGCGCCTTGTAATCAATCTCGCCGCCAAGCGCGTTCCCGCTTTTTTTTGCGTAAATATTATTTAACTTTTCCATAAATCCGCCTTTTCTCTTTGTGTTTCCGATATTCAAACCGCGAAGAAATATCTAAGCGGTAAACATCGTCCCGTTTCCCTCGTCGGTGAACATTTCCACTAAAATCGCGTGGGGAACCCGCCCGTCGGTGATAAACACCCGCTTTACCCCGCGTTTTACCGCCTCAGCGCAGCACTCCGCTTTTGGTATCATCCCGCCGGAGATAACCCCCTCGTCGTAAAGAAGACCGAAATCCGACAGGCTTACCGATTTTATCAGCGAATCGGGGTCGCTCTTGTCCCGCAATAATCCCACCACATCGGTCAGTGTTATCATGCTCTCCGCCCCGAGCGCCCCCGCGATATACGCGGCGGCGGTGTCGGCGTTTACGTTGTAGACGTTGCCGTCCCTGTCGCACCCCAGCGTTGAAACCACCGGGATATATCCCTTTTCAAGCAGGTCAAGGATAGGCTTCGCGTTCACGGAAGTTATCTCCCCCACAAACCCAAGACTTTCGTCTTTCACCCTCGCCTCTATAAGCCGCCCGTCCATGCCGGAAATCCCCATGGCGTCACCGCCCTTTGTCTGGAGAAGGTTGACAAGCCCCTTGCCCACTTTTCCGGCAAGCACCATTTGGACTACCTCCGCTGTCTCGCGGTCGGTGACCCTCAGCCCGTCCTTAAAAACGCTTTTCTTGCCGATTTTCCCCAGCGCCTCGGTTATTTCCGGGCCGCCGCCGTGGACGAGCACCACCTTGACCCCCACAAGCGACAACAGCACTATATCCCCCATAACGTCTTCTTTGAGTATAGGGTTTGCCATGGCGTTCCCGCCGTATTTTATAACCACGATTTTTCCGTTATACTTTTGTATATAGGGGAGCGCCTCAGTCAGCACCCGCGCGCGGTCAGCGTTTGTGATATTCATTTATTTTTTCCGCCTTTCTTACACATAAAACATAAATAACCTCTCGAGAGCGGGGTTATGTCCTGTAGTCGCCGTTTATCCTCACATAGTCATAGCTGAGGTCGCACCCCCACGCGGCGGCGGACTCGCTCCCGCCGCCAAGGCCGACAATTATTTTAATCTCCCGCCCGGTCAGAACCCGCTTTGCTTTTTCTTCTGAAAAGCTTATCCCCACGCCGTCCCTGCACACGTCGATACTTCCGTACTCGGACTCAAAGGCCACCGAAACTTTTGCCGTGTCAACATTCCCGCCCGAATACCCCACGGCGCAGAGCACCCTTCCGCTGTTCGCGTCGGAGCCGAACATGGCGGCCTTGACAAGCGACGAGCCCACCACCGCCCTCGCGGCGAGCCTTGCCGTTTTTTTATCCCCCGCGCCGGTAACCAAACACTCAAGGAGCTTTGTCGCGCCCTCGCCGTCCCCGGCAATAAGACGGCACAGCTTTTTTGTAACCAGCCCCAGCGCGCTTACGAAAGTGTCGTAGTCTTTTCCGCGGGAGGTTATGGGAGTGGCGCCCGAAAGCCCGTTTGCCATAATCGCAACCATATCGTTTGTGGAGGTGTCGCCGTCAACGCTTATCATGTTAAAGCTGTCTTTCGCGTCTTCCGCGACAGCCTCTTTTAAAAGCCGGGGGGTTATTTCGGCGTCGGTAGTCAAAAACACCAACATTGTCGCCATATTGGGGTGAATCATTCCCGATCCCTTGGCGATTCCGCCTAATCTGCACTCCGCCCCGCCGAGCTTAAAAGTCACCGCCGCCTCTTTTACAATGGTGTCGGTGGTCATAATGGCGTTTGCCGCGTCAAGGCTGTTCTCCCCCAGCGATGAGACAAGCAGGGGAATCCCCACCCTTATGGGTGCCGGGTCAAGCCTTTGGCCTATTACCCCGGTGGAGGCGACTATAACCTCGTTTTGGGAAATACCCAGCCGCTCGGCGGCAAGCCGCGCGATGGTTTCCGCCACTTCAACCCCGTCGGGAGTACAGGCGTTGGCGTTGCCGCTGTTGCAGATAACCGCCCGAGCTCTCCCGTGGGAAAGGTGCCGCTTAGTCACCGTCAGCGGAGCGCCCTTGACCCGATTTTTTGTGTATATCGCCGCGGCGTTTGCTTTTATGGCGCTGAAAATAAGCGCCAAATCTTTTTTGCTGTGATTTTTTCGTATTCCGCAGTGTATGCCGGAGGCGGAAAACCCCGCCGGCGCGCAGACGCCGCCCGTTATAAATTCCATTATAAGCGCAACCCCTCTTCCTCATTTTTACCGAGCAAAATATTCATGCACTGAACCGCCGCCCCCGAAGCGCCCTTGCCGAGGTTGTCGTAAAGGGCGGTGAGCACTATTCTGTCGCCGTTACCGCAAACCCCCACCCTCATACAGTCAAGCCCCGCGCAGGCGTTGGCGGGGATAAACCCACTGCTCCCAAGCGTTTTGTCATAAGACACTATTCTTCCCGAGTACCTCGCGGAGTATATCTCTTTTATGTCGTCCGCCGAACAGCCGTTCAGCATTTTTTTATGAATCGGCACCGTCACCAAAAGCCCGCTGTAAAAGTTTGCCACTACCGGCGTAAAGACCACGGGCGTGGTCAGCCCCGCGACTTTTTGCATTTCCGGCAAATGCTTGTGGCTTTGCCCAAGCCCGTAAACCCGGGGGGACAAATGCCCTTCGGGGAGAGTCCCCGACTCATATTCGGCAATCATCGCCCTGCCGCCGCCGCTGTAACCCGTAACCGAATTGCAGCACAAAAGCGCGTCTTTTGCTATAACGCCCTCACGCAAGAGCGGGTGGACAAGCGCCAAAAACCCGCTGGCGTGACAGCCCGGCACGCAAACGCGGTTTTTTGTTTTTATGCCGCGCGAAAACTCCTCCCCAAGCTCCGGGAACCCATAGGCAAAGCTCTCGTCTGTCCTGTGGGCGGACGAAGCGTCGATAACCGTGACGTTTTTGTTTTCCACAAGCCCCACCGCCTCTATGGCGGCGGCATCGGGGAGACATAAAAAGGCAATATCGCAGGAATTAAGCGCCTCTCTCCGGCTTTCGCGGTCTTTTCGCTTTTCCTCAGTAAGGGTAATAAGCCGTATATCCTCCCGAACTCTCAGCCTTTCATATATCAAAAGCCCGGTCGTCCCGGCGCTCCCGTCAATAAAAACCGTTTTGACTTTTTTCATACTTATAACAATTCCTCCCGGCGTACCGTAAAGATAAAAAAATGCAATTTGAAAATTTATTTTCAATCTTTGTAAATTCAGAGAACCGCAACCTTTTTGATGGTTTCGCTTATCGACTTTGTAAATTCAATGAACCGCAATCTTTTTGGCGGTTTCGCTTTAGCGAAATTGCAGTTGTTTAAACTGCAAAGCCAAAAAGTTGCCATTGAAAGATTTATCTTTCAATATGTTGTTTCAACTGCAAAGTCAAAAAGTTGCCGCTTGAAAAATTCAATTTTCAAGCAATGCCCTAACTTTAATAGGTAAACCAAACAGATTTATAAAGCCCTTGCTGTCCGACTGGTCAAAAACGCTGTCCTCGCCGAAAGTGGCGATTTCCTCCGAGTAAAGCGAAAAATCGCTCCAAACCCCGGCTTTTATAATGTTTCCCTTATAAAGCTTCAGCCTTACTTTTCCGGTGACATTCTCCTGCGTTTTGTCAACAAAGGCGCTGAGCGCCTCCCTGAGTGGGGTGAACCACTTGCCGTTATAGACTAAATCGGCGAAAGTCAGCGCAAGCTCTTTTTTCTTATGGGAGGTGTCCTTGTCAAGCGTTATCGATTCGAGATACTCATGCGCGAAGTATAAAATCGCCCCGCCCGGCGTCTCGTACACGCCCCGGCTTTTCATCCCCACCAAACGGTTTTCCACAAGATCAAGAAGCCCTATCCCGTTTTGCCCGCCAAGACTGTTAAGCCTTGTTATAATCTCCCGCGCCGGCAGTTTTTCGCCGTCAACAGATGTCGGCACGCCTTTTTCAAATTCTATGCTGACATATGTCGGCTTGTCGGGGGCGGCAAAGGGCGAGACCCCCATTTCCAAAAACCCTTGCTTTTCATAATCCGGCTCGTTGCCCGGGTCCTCAAGCTCCAACCCCTCGTGGGAGAGATGCCACAGGTTTTTGTCTTTTGAATAACTTGTCTCCCGGTTTATTTTAAGCGGCACCCCGCGGGAGACGGCGTAGTCAATTTCCTCGTCGCGGGACTTTATATCCCACACCCTCCAAGGAGCGATAATTTCCATTTCCGGGGCGAAAGCCTTTACCGCAAGCTCAAAACGCACTTGATCGTTGCCTTTTCCCGTACAGCCGTGGCAAATGGCGTCGCCGCTCTCGCGCTTGGCAAGGAGCGCCAAATGCTTGCCTATGACGGGCCGGGCGAACGAAGTGCCGAGCATATAGCCCTCGTATGTCGCGCCCGCTTTGAGAGTCGGGATAATAAAATCGTTTACAAACTCATCGACAAGGTCAAGCATGATAAGCTTTGATGCGCCCGTTTTCACGGCTTTTTCATAAAGCCCGTCGGTCTCGCTCCCCTGCCCCACGTCGCCGCAGACGGCAACGACCTCCGCGCCGGGGTAGTTTTCTTTAAGCCAAGGAATTATTACGGAGGTGTCAAGCCCCCCCGAATAAGCTAAAAATATTTTTTTCGCTTTTCCGCTTTCACAGGTTTGTTTTTGGGTTTTGCCGTTGTTATCTGCCATTTGATATGCCGTTTCCTTTCCGGTATTGGTAATATTTTTATGATAAGTTTTAGTTTTTTTACGCGAAAAAATAAATCAAAATTGTCCCTATCGCTATTCTATGTATAATTATACACTATGTGAGCGGATTTGTCAATAATAATTCATCATTAAATATTAAATATATGATATTTTAATAAAACCTCGCTTTTTTTACTTTTTGGATATAATGAATAAAAAAATAGTTAAAATTTCGTTGATAATTTGTTTCAAAGTATTGTAAGTTGATAATTTCCATTGTATAATAAGGAAAATAATGCCTTATTTGGTTTGTAACGCGTCACCGCGGGTTGATAAACATAAACTGAAAAAGAAAACTGTTAACAGCCCTTAGCGAGCGGAATGCTTCAGTCATTGACTTTTTATTGTTTTTCGCCTTACGGTTAGCTTTCACTTTGAGAACCATATACGCTGCCCGCTCACCGATTATTTAATTATTTGAAAAAAGGAGAAGTCCCATGAAAATCACAAAAAAGTTTGCGCTTACCGTTTTTATTTGTCTTTCACTGCTTTTGACGTTTTACGGGTGCCGAGATATCGGCGACAGCTATAAGCCCGGCAGTTTCGGCAAAACCCCGAGAGAGACGGCGATGGTCGAGGCGATTACCGAAAAGCACGGAGATTTGACCGAAAAAGGCTCCCCGCGCTTTCTTGAGGCGCGGATGACCACGGATATTGAGGATTTTATCCCCGTCGACACGGTAACAAAATATTCCGACGACGCCGCTAAGCTCTACGTTTGGTTTGTCTATGATAATTTTGATAACGATGAGATTGAGGTTGAATTTATCTACACAGACGACAATTATTCGGTTCATACCTTTAAGGCGAAGACGGGAAGCGATCTCGGCCGCGCCGTGTTTAGCCTTGAGCGGCCCGACGATGGCTGGGCGGCGGGGAATTACAAAGTTATCATACGAGGGCGGGGAGTTACCGAGACTTTAACTTTTGAAATAATCAAGGGCGAAACCGTCGCTTTGGCGATTCCCTTTGAAAACGGAAAAATTGAATTGAAATCGCCCCCGGGCTGGTATTTTACCCATTGGGAATTTATGAAAGCCTCTATTGATATAACAGAAGTTGGGGGGCGCCAGAGCCATGTGCTGGGAACATCCACGATTATTTGGGATTATCTTGAAGGCACCGGAGACAAAAACGACTTCACAGTCAAAGGCTGGCGCACATATGACGACGGAAGCCTTGTCGCCGCCGGCGATTCGCATACCGTCTGGACTGATCCGCCCGCGTATTTCAGCGGAACCGACCTCCCCGTTATCAACGTCAAGCGCGAGTCGGAAAGCGATTGGGGGCGCGGAAAGTTCAGCGCTACTTTTGATATTCCCGACCACGCCTCCCCCACCGGTATGACTTCCGGCGCAATAGTTTTTATATCGGTTGATGAAAATGAACAAAATTATGTGCAGAGGTTTGAGGGAGAAATGCGCCTTCAAAAGCCGCTTAAGGGAACCCCCGGAACGAAAAAAGCCATAATGGTTTCAATGGGCGACGGTTATGGCTTTAAATACCATTATGAATGGCGCGACAGTTAACAGTTTACAGCTGTTAACGCTGTAACGCTTAAAATGCCGCGCTTTCAAAGGTAACAGGCAGCGGGAATATTCCGCGTGACTTCAGCCGTCGCCCGCGGTTATATTCCTTAAAAAGCTTTTATCGAAACCTGCTAATAAAAGTCAAGCCTTAAAATGAAAACAAGTGCAGAAAATTCGTGGAAATGAGCAATCACGAAAAAAAGCATAGAAAATGACCCCGAAGCAATGGCAATTTTGCGCCGCTTCGCGT
>JBAYZO010000011.1:0-38429 GCA_041672465.1 Eubacteriales bacterium | reverse complement strand
TTTTGCCTTGAATTCTGCGCTGAATGTTCTTCTTTTCATAGATAATCATCCTGCTTTCTTCTTTTTTATTTTATCAGGTTCATTATCTTTACGCAATATTTTTGTCGAGTTTTCTTAGACCATTATACTATTCAAACAAACAGGGTAGGGCGGGGGCTTGCTCCCGCCGATTGACCTAAACATTTTTCCGCCGTTTGTTCTATATCCATCAGAGTAGGGCGGGGGCTTGCTCCCGCCGTTTGTCCGGATAAAATAATAATCGCGTGAATATGTGTTGGCATGATTACATATTTATCAATTTTAACATAGTCATAACTGTTAGGTAAATTATTTAGCTGTTCCTCAACGATTTTGCCGATTTTTGTTAGTTTTATTTCGGCGGGAGCAAGCCCCCGCCCTACAATTGTAGAAAGTTTCAGCAAATTGTGCCATGTACAAACTGAGGATATTAGTTAACATTTCAAAATGAATTAATTTATTATATTATAATAATAGCCTTACGTCAAGCAAGGCCGGTTATATTTTTATCTTTTATATGGAAAATAAAAATTTTCCGTCGAAGATTGCTCCCACAACTTCAAGAAAAGAAACGAATGAAGTCGCGGCTTTGCCGCTAATGAAGTTTCGCTGCAGCGAATGGTTGTAATATTATAATAATTGCTTTTCGTCAAGAAAAGCTTCCTTCACTCTTATCTATTCTCTTTTATCTATTATCTGGAAAAAGTCGCAAAAGAACAAGAGAAGAGAAGAGAGAAAAGTGAAGAGAGAAAAGTGAAGAGTACAAAAAGAAAAAGCCGCATAACTGCGACTTTTTCTTTTTGGCGCGGAAGGAGAGATTTGAACTCTCGCGCCGGTTGCCCGACCTACACCCTTAGCAGGGGCGCCTCTTCACCACTTGAGTACTTCCGCGTGTGAAAAAATATTTTTATTTTGGCGGAGAGAGTGGGATTCGAACCCACGGGCCATTGCTGACTCACTGGTTTTCAAGACCAGCTCCTTAAACCGCTCGGACATCTCTCCAAATCGACGAAAGCGGACGCCAAAAAATAGCGCCGCGCTTTAAATACTGACAGGCGCTATTTTATCATATTACCGCCGCGGTTGTCAAGGAAAAGTTTTACCGCGAAGTCGCGATGTCCGTGCAATAGTCTTCTAAGACATCTTTCATACTGCCGGGGGGTACGTTTCCGTTGACCAAAAGCAAAAACATTCGCTTTGCGCAGTCTTCGCTGTCGCAGATACAAACTTCCTCATAACAGCCCTCGCGGAAGATTCTTATGATATACTCGTCATTGACATAAGAAAGGCAATATTTAATTTTTACACCTCTTATGGTTTTAACCCTTTCAAACAACAGCGCGCGTTCAAGAATATTACCGGTCATAAAACTTCCCCTTTCGTGTAAAAAGTCTTTAATTTTTAATTTTTAACCCAAATATGCACCCAGTACATAGAAAAGACACCCTTTGTTAAAAACTTGCAATCATTCTACCACAAGTTGGTTTACTTTGTAAACATAAACTATTCGACAAAATTAATAACATATATTTAAAAGCATACTTCAAACTCCATGTTCCGGTTATTTAGCGTGTCGATATTTGTCATATAATGTAATTTTTTAAGTTGAATTTCCCCAAAAATTATTTTAATAAAAAGATAAATAGCTATTGCTTTTTTATAATAAAATGCTATACTGCGCTTGAATAGGCGCGGGCGCGTTTATATCATTAAAAAGGCAGATGATGGAGATGGAGTTTGAGGACTCCGAAATTCCGCTCGCCGAACCTGAGGGCGGGTTTGGCGGCGAAAAATTATTAACATTAAAAATAGGGATAATCTATAACCTGAAAAGGGAGGGTGAAGAAAAAAGCGACGATCAGGCGGAATATGACAACATTGAAACGATACACGCCATACGCGGAGCATTGACAAAGGCCGGTTATAAAGCGGTTCTTATTGAAGCTGACAACTTTTTGGCGGAGAACTTGAAAAAACACAAAATTGACTTTGCTTTTAATATCGCCGAGGGTTGGGGCGGGCGAAGCAGGGAAGGGCAGGCTCCCGCGGTTTTTGATCTTCTCTCAATACCTTTTACGGGCTCGGACGCGACAACGCTTTGCGTATCGCTTGACAAAGCTTTGTCAAAACGTATCGTCTCAGCCGCGAAGGTAAGAACGCCGGGGTACGCGGTCATAGCCAAGGGAGAGCGGGTCAATGGCTTAAAGTTAAAATACCCGGTTATCGTAAAGCCAAACGCGGAGGGCTCGGGCAAGGGAATAGGTATGCTCAGCGTGGCGAAAAATAAAAATGAGCTAAACGAAATCTTAGACCGGAATTTCGCTCTGTATTCAGGGGAAATGCTTATTGAGGAGTATATCGCCGGCAGGGAGTTTACCGTCGGGGTTTTGGGGAACGGCAAAAACCGCGTGATTTTTGAGCCTATGGAAATTCTTTATAAAAAGCCGCTGCCGGGAAATTTTAACGTATACAGCTATGAGGTTAAGCAAAACTACACAGAATATGTCGAGTACAAATGCCCGGCGAATCTTGAAAAAACAACAAGGGACGAATTAATCTCGTTTACCGAAAAATCCTGCAAGGCGCTCGGCTGTCTTGACTTCGCGAGAGCGGATTACAGGGTAGACGAAAAAGGCAAAGTTTATTTTATAGAGATAAACCCGCTCCCCGGGCTTGCCCCCGGATACAGCGACTACCCCATGCTTGCGGGTTTTTCCGGGGTAGGCTACGACAAGCTTATTGCCGGGGTATTAAACGCCGCGATAGAGCGTTACAAAAACGCGGGGCGGAATTTTTCCGGCGTTGCCGATAACAAAGCGAACGCCTGCCCGAAAACAACTTCCTTTGACGATTGGAAATGGCAGTTTTCTAATCGGATTACAAACGCGCAAAAGCTTTCTAAATATATTTCGATTGACGAAGACGAAAAAGAAGAGATAACCTCCTGCCTAAAGGATTTTCGTATGGCGGCAACCCCTTACTACGCCTCGCTTATTGACCCGAACGATAAAAACGACCCGATAAGAAAACAATGCGTGCCCACATCATTTGAAAAATATGTTGACGAGAACGATTTGACAGACCCGCTGGGGGAGGAAAATGAGTCCCCCGCCCCCCATATCGTCCACAGATATCCCGACAGGGTGCTGTTTCTTGTGACCTGTAAATGCTCTGTCTACTGCCGCCACTGCACGCGAAGACGTATCGTGGGGGAGGAGGACAGGGTTATTACCGAAAAAGACTTGTCGCTGGCGGTTAAATACATTAAAAGCAAACCGGCTATCCGCGACGTTTTAATTTCCGGCGGCGACCCTCTTACAATGTCCACCGAAAGGCTTGAACATATAATAAAAGCCATAAGGGAAATTCCCCATATTGAAATTATAAGAATCGGCACTCGGGTTCCGGTGGTTATGCCTATGAGGATAACAGACGAGCTGTTAGGGATGTTAAAAAAATATCACCCGATATGGATAAACACCCATTTTAACCACCCGCGTGAGATAACCCCGTATTCGGCAAAAGCCTGCGCCGCCATAGTCGACGCCGGCATACCGCTGGGAAACCAAACGGTGCTGTTAAAAGGCGTAAATGACGATATAAACGTAATGAAAGAGTTGATGCTGAAACTGGTGAAAATGAGGGTGCGGCCGTATTATCTCTACCAATGCGACCCGGGCAGGGGAATTTCGCATTTCAGAACCTCGGTTCAGACGGGGATTGATATCGTTCACGGGCTTCAGGGGTATATTTCCGGCTTTGCCGTTCCCAAATTTGTAATCGATGCCCCCGGCGGGGGAGGGAAAGTCCCCGTTTCATATAACTATGTGATAAGCAAAACCGAAAACGAGGTAGTGCTGGAAAACTGGAGCGGAGGAAAATATTCATATCTCTCACCCTCCGGGAGCGTAAAGAAAACGCTTTGACAAAAGAATAAAACCGCGGTGAGGTTAACCCCGCCGCGGTTTTTAAACGCGTAAATTATTATTTAAGACTTACTTTTTAGCCTTTTTTTTATTATAACGGCTATAAGGGCAGCGGCAATAACGGCCGCCGCGGCGGCAAGCCCGATTTCTTTTACCCCAAACTTAGATTTTGCTTCTTTTGGGGCGGGGTTGGCGCTTGTGGTTTCTTTCGAGGTTACAATTGATGATTCTTCCGAGGGTTCGCCCGAAATTTCTTCGGCGGGAAAAGCGACATTAATTTTAATGTCAAGAGGTTTAGTGGTCATAAAAGTGCCTTTTCCCATAATGGTAAACATGTCTTCCCCCGTAAAGCTGTCGTCAGGTTTATAGGTAAAACCTCCGGAGATTCTAAATTCAAGCGCTCCGTTTTCCGGCGGCGTGACAAGAACATATTCAACCCTGCCGTATGTCGGGTCGTTTGTGGGAATGTCGGTGGAAATATAACCGTTTAGGGTTTTTCCCGGCTCAACGGAGTAGTCGCGCGACTCTAAGCTCGGCACGCGAGGGGTGAAAGTGTGTTTGATAAAGGCGTATAAATCGTCGTAAATGGTTCTTAATTTAACTGAATTTGACTTAGCGAAGTGATAAAACGTCCCCGGGTCGGAGTTTTGATAATAACAATGCGCCGCGTCTTTCATAAAGCCCAAATAATAGCCCGCCTCAAGGTAGTCGTAAAACTGGCTTATACGTTTCGCGTTGTCGGCGGCGGAGAGCCAAGAGGCGTTCCAATGAATTTCAATATCAATGCCAAGACCGAACTTGCGAATAACCTCGTCAAACTCATAGAGGGTTTCGGGTTCGGCGTAATCAAGAAAAGGAAGGTTAGGCTGCATCATCGCGCAGTCGAAACCCAAGTCGTCAACCCTGTCAAAACCGTTGCCGTATAAAAACGGAGCCCAGAAGAAGTCAAGATCCCTTTCGTGAACGAGGTCAGACACGCTCTTTACAAACTCAAATTCTTCTTCCCCGCGTTTTGTCGCTATTGATTCAGCTTCCCAGTAAAATCCGCCGAGCGTTATGTTGTTATAGCCGCGCTCCTCCATTGTTTGAATAACGGTGTCCATAAACCAAGCGAACAGGGCAAGCTGTTCGTCTTTGTTCCTGCAAAAGTTTGTCACGCCGTCGCCGTCAAAATCGCCGAACGGCATGTTTGGGCTTATATTCGGGTAGAGCATATTTATAACAAGTTTCATCTTGTAGTCGGACTTGCCGGTGGCAAGCTTTACCCGGTCAAGCGCGCGCTCTATCGCCCCGCAGTTGTATTCGAGATCAAATATGTTGTCGATATAATATTGCCAGTCGGACATAAGCGGGGGGCTTCCCCCTTGGTTGCCCTTTCTCCCGGAGGGGAGCGCCCCTTTAAGCGCCGAGAACATAAACGAGTCAAACATGGTGTCAAGGATCTCACCGTTTTTGTCAACATATCCGCAGTAATAAAGCATTTCCTCTTCCGTGTTCTGAACAAAGGAAATGTCATAGTCGCCTTTATAGCCGCAGTAGAGGAGCACCATGTCTTTAACGCCGTCAACCCCGGGGTCATAGGCGTTTTTGTATGGATATGGGTCTTGATATCGCGCAAAAGGAGCTTCGGTTCCGTCAAGAGCCCCGCCGTAAATTTCAATTTCATCGAGATACGCGCCGACGTCAACTTGAAACTTAACTTTTATGTACTTCGCCTTAAACCTGCCGATATCTTTCGCGGTGATCTTAAGACGGCGCTCGGGAGTGTAAACAACCATATCCGTCGCGTCGTATGAATTGCAAAGCATCCAGTCTTCGCCGTTTTCGGAGACATAAAGCTCGTAATACTTGGAAATCAAAACCCCCGCGCCGTTGTCCTGAAGAACGGAGATGTTAAAGCCCGTCACCGCTTTTTCTTCCGGCAGGGTAAAAATAACCGATCTTGAATACCCGCGGTAGAAGCGGTGCCACGCGGGTTGGGAGTAACTCGCGTTCGGGGAAAACTTGCCGTCCGTGAGGAGCTTTTCTTCCGGGTCAGACTCTGTCCCCTGCAAGCCGTAGCTATGAACTATTCCCACCCCGGTTTCAACCGTATAGCCAAGTCCGCTCACTATATTAATGTTTTCGTCCGACGCTTTTGACTTCAAGCTTCCGAGCGGCAGCACAAGCGAGGCGGTCAGCATGGAAAACAAAACGGTTTTGAAAATTTTTTTAAATGCCATGGCGGTATCCTTTCTTTTAAGGCTTTCTTTTGCTTTTTATACATCGTTGCAGGTCAAATGCTCAAGGCTCTCACGCCTGACGGCGACACGCGGCGCGCCCCCTGACACTATAACGACGGCGGGGCGGGGAAGTCTGTTGTAATTTGACGCCATGGAAAAGTTATACGCTCCTGTGTCAAGCACGGCGAGGATATCCCCGCGAGTTGGTTTGGGGAGTAAAACGTCTTCCTGTATTAAATCCCCGCTTTCGCAGCATCTTCCGGCGACGGAACATAAAAAGTCGCCGTCTTCTTCCATTTTGTTCGCGATAACGCAGGTGTAGGGCGATTTATAAAGCGCGTAGCGGGGGTTGTCGGCCATTCCGCCGTCGATTGAGACATAGTTCTTGACCCCCGGCAATCGCTTAACCGAGCCCACGGTGTAAAGGGTTAGCCCGGCGTTCGCCACTATCGCCCTGCCGGGCTCTAAAAACAATATCGGTTCGGAAATATTGTTTTCGCGGGATTTTTCTTTAATTCTCCCGCATATGGCTTTGATCGCCGAATCAACGTTCAGCGCGGGGTCATGGGCGAGATACGCGACCCCAAAGCCGCCGCCAATGTTTAAAATATCTGTTTTGATATCCGTGTCTTTAATAAAATCAAGCATTATGTCAACGGTTTTTAAAAAAGGCTCGATTTCACTTATTTGAGAGCCGATATGGCAGTGATAGCCCCGAATCCGCACGTTTTTAAGCCCCGCCGCCGTCTTCGCGGCGTTTTTGGCGTCGGCCGTAAACATGGCAAACCCAAATTTTGAATCAACCTTGCCGGTGGCTACCGCCTCGTGCGTGTGCGCGTCAACGCCGGGGGTAAGGCGGAGCAAAATATCCTGTTTGACGCCGAGGTACCCCGCGATCCTGTCAAGGGAAGAGAGTTCCTCAAGGTTATCCACGGCGAAAAAGCCGACTTTGTTTTTTATGCCGTACTCAATGTCAAAATCAGTTTTGTTGTTTCCGTGGAAAATTGTATTTGACATATCAAACCCCGCTTTTACGGCGGTATATATCTCACCCGAGCTGACTAGGTCGCTCCCCATGCCGGCGGCGCTGACTATTTTGTATATTTCAACAAAAGACAACGCTTTTGAGGCGTAAAACGCGAGCGACCCCGGGGAAGCGTATTTTTCAAGAGCGTTTACAAAAACTTTGGCGTTTCGCTTAATAATGTCCTCGTCAAGCACATAAAGCGGGGTGGAGTATTCTTTTGCCAACAGGCAGGTATCAACTCCGCCGACGGTAAGGTTTCCGCTTTTATTTATTGAAAGATTATTTCGCTCCATAAAAACCTCTTTTATTAATATTAATACTTTTTAAAACCCTTTTTTAAAGAAAACGTCAAGCCTTCCCGCCGCCTCAAGGGTGTTTTCATATGAGCCGAACGAAGTCAGCCTGAAAAAGCCTTTTCCGCAAGCCCCAAAGCCTTCGCCCGGCGTGCCGACAAGCGACTCGCCGACAAGCAGCAGGTTGAAAAATTCCCAGGAGCCGACGCCCGCGGGGCATTTTAGCCAAAGGTAGGGCGAATGAACCCCGCCGGTAAACCAAACCCCCGCCCTGCTAAGCGAATCCGCCAAAAGCAGGGCGTTGCGCTTGTAATAGGCGATATTAGCCATACATTCGCTTATCCCTTTTTCACTCAAAGCGGCGGCCGCTCCGCGCTGGACGATATAAGACACGCCGTTGAATTTTGTCGCCTGTCTCCGTGACCAAAGCGCGTTAAGAGTGGTGTCCCCGACTTTAATTGACTTTGGGAAGACAGACCAAGCGCATCTCGCGCCGGTGAACCCCGCGAACTTTGAAAAAGAGCAGACCTCGACGCTGCACTCTTTCGCCCCGTCAATTTCATATATGGAGTGCGGGTTATCGTTTCCCTCGATAAAGGCCTCATACGCGGCGTCAAAAATTATCAGCGAGCCTGTTTTAAGGGCAAAATTAACCCATTCCCCAAGCCCCGCCCTGTCGTAAAGCGAACCTGTCGGGTTGTTTGGCGAACAAAGATAAATGATATAAGGCCGTTCCTTTAAGCCGCCGGGGGTGGGGAGAAAGGCGTTAGACTCGTCCCCCTCCGCAAAAACAATTTCCCGCCCGTCCATAATATTAGAGTCAAGATAAACCGGGTAAACGGGGTCGGGCACACAAGCAGGGGTGTCGCCGAAAATATCGGTTATATTCCCGCAATCGCTCTTCGCGCCGTCAGAGACAAAAATCTCCGAAATATCAAGGTCGACATTAAACGATCTGTAGCGCGCTAAAATCGCTTCTCTTAAAAAGTCATAGCCCTGTTCGGGGGGATAACCGCGAAAGGTGGCTTTTTCCCCCATCTCGTTCACGGCTTTTTCCATTGCTCTGACAGCTACCGCCGGGAGCGGGAGGGTGACGTCGCCTATCCCAAGGCGGATAACGCTCTTTTCGGGGTTGGATTCCTCAAAGGCTCTCACTCGTCTTGCGATTTCAGAAAACAAATAGCTTTGTTTAAGGTTTTTATAGTTTTCGTTAATTTTAATTTTCGTCGACATAATCAAAAATCCCTCTGTAAACCAATTTCGCGTCCCCTGTCATGGTCATATTATAGTCAGAATCGGCTTTTATATAAAGCGTTCCGCCGTTTAAAACCACTTTATACTCCTTGCCGTGAGAAAGCAGCCCATTTTTTATCCCCGCGGCGACGCACGCGCAGGCGCCCGTGCCGCAAGCCATTGTCTCGCCCGATCCTCTCTCCCACACCCTCATTCTGATTGAATCGGGGGGGGAAGCCGGCTGTTCGGGGGGGAGCAGTTCGCAAAATTCGGCGTTCGCCCCCTGCGGGAAGGCGGGGGAGATTTGCAGAGCTTTCCCCGGGCTTTCAATGTCAAGGCTTTCAACGCCCTTAACAAAAGTCACCGCGTGGGGGTTCCCCATCGAAAGGCAGGTGAATTCAAAGCCCGCGGGGGAGGTGTATATTGTTGCGTCACCCTCGGAAACAAAGGGAATGTCGGTCTTTTTAAAAGACGCTCTTCCCATATCCACCGAAGCGCCGATACGTCTCTCGCCGTCGATAAGCAGTTTCAGCCCTTTGACGCCGGAAGCGGTCTCAACGGTAATCTCGCTTTTTTTAACATAGCCTAAGTCAAATAAAAGTTTTCCCACACAGCGGATTCCGTTCCCGCACATTTTTCCCTCGCTCCCGTCGGCATTGAACATTCTCATTCTTCCGTCGGCAACGTCTGAGGGCAGGACAAGTATAAGCCCGTCGGAGCCTATACTAAAGTGCCGCGGGGAGACGACCCTTGCCAGTTCCTCCGGGTTTGGCGGGGGGGTTTTAAAACAATCAATATAGACATAATCGTTCCCCGCGCCATGCATTTTAAAAAATTCTATTTTCATAAAGGGGATTTATTCCTTTCACAAAACAGGATATATTTTAATCTTTAAAAATATCGTCCATTCCGTACAGCCCCGGGGGCTTATCTTTAATAAAAATCGCCGCTCCCAGCGCGCCCTCGCCGAACATACTCCGGCTTTCGGCGGTGTGGGTGAGGGTAAAGGTTTCGCTCTGAGCGTAAAAAGTTACCTCGTGCACCCCCCTTACGTTGCCGCCGCGGACAGATGAAATGCCGATCTCCCCCGGCTGCCTTTGGGAAACGCCGTCCCTCCCCGCGACAATAGCCCCGCCCGTAACGGATTTTATTGTCTCGGCGAGCATTTTCGCGGTTCCGCTCGGGGAGTCAAGCTTTTTGTTGTGGTGGCGCTCGACGATTTCAATATCGGCGCCCTCGAAAAAGGCAGCCGCTTTTTTAACCAAAGAATTCAAAAACGCCACGCCCGACGACATATTCGGCGAAAAAAAGACGGGTATGGTTTTGGAAGCCTCTTTTATGATTGCTTTTTCGCCCTCCGTCTGCCCCGTGGTGGCGATAACAAGGGGAATATGCCTGCTCACCGCGAAGCCGCAGAGGGGAGCCGTGTGCGAGTGATGCGAAAAATCAACGACCGCGTCGGCTTTTTCGGTTATTTCGTTAATATTGGCGTAAATGTCGGGAATGTTTGAGAAAACGTCGCAGTAGGCGGCGACAGACACGCCCTTATAGCCGCTTTTGATTATGGCGTCAACCTCCCGGCCCATCCGCCCGAGAGCGCCGTATAAAATAATTCTCATATAATTCCATGCTCTTTCATAATGGCAAAAAGCTTTTCACGGTTTTGGTCTTCCATTGGGGTGAGCGGAAGCCGGAGATAATCTTCGCAAAACCCAAGCCGGCTCATCGCGGCTTTTATCGGAATGGGGTTAACCTCCGAAAACAGCGCGTCTATGAGCGAGTGATATTTAAACTGCAGGTTTGCCGCCCCGCTGATATCTCCTTCAAAAAATTTGTCGCATATCGCTTTGGTCTCTTTGGGGATAAGGTTTGAGATTACCGAAATAACCCCGCTGCCGCCAAGCGAGAGAAGCGGAACGATTTGGTCGTCGTTGCCCGAATACATAAAAAGCCTGCCGTTTACATATGACATTGTCTCGACAATTTTTGATATATTGCCCGACGCCTCTTTAAATCCGGTGATATTCGGGTGTTCGGCAAGAGCGGCGTATGTTTTCGGCTCGATATTTATCCCCGTTCTGGTAGGTACGTTGTAGGGTATAAGCGGGACTTTTGAGATATCAGCCAGCTCAGTATACAGATTTACAAGCCCCTTTTGCGTGCATTTGTTGTAATATGGGGTGACTGCCAGCACCGCGTCCGCCCCCGCTTGATTGGCGTGAAGCGTCAGCTCCTTGGCGTAGGAAGTGTCGTTGGAGCCCGTCCCCGCGATAACGGGAACCCTCCCCGCCGCTCTTTTCGCGGCAAAGCTGATGAGTTCGCGGTGTTCGCCGTCGGTGAGGGTCGAGGCCTCGCCTGTTGTGCCGCAGACGACAAGCGCGTCTATCCCGCTCTCGATCTGCCAGTCGATAAGCCGCCCGAAAGACAAGTAATCAACGCCGTCTTCGGTAAGCGGGGTTATCAGCGCGGTGGCTACGCCTTTAAAAACGCGTTTTTTCTCCATTTTAATTTTATCCTTTCCCGGCTTGTAAACAAAAAAGCCGTCTGGAACGGCCACCATAAAAACAACATTCAAAAAAAGTAAAGGTTGTAATATGATAGCTCTCCGCACATTATAATTGCGACAGTCGCAGGAGTATTCTCCCTGCGCCCAGACCGTGTGAGCTCCGCAGAATCGCACGTCTTCGGCGTCCGCGCCTTTTGCCGGCAGGGCTGCGACCCTGTTTTGCCGGTGACTATTCGCGTGACGCGCCTCTATCTTTATTCGGTATAATAACATATTAAAACCGTGTTTGTCAAGCAAAATGGCTAAAAAAATGACTTTTTGGGTGAAAAAACGTAAGAATGCTATTAATTTTTGTTTTCCCCAACTCTTTGCGCCGCGCTTAAAACACCGTACTTTCCGCTCTCATAGGTCAGCCCGCCCTGAAGATATACGCAAAAAGGCTCCCGCAGCGGCGCGTCGGCCGAAAGCTCAATCGACGAGCCCTGCGTAAAAGCGCCGCAAGCCATGATAATCGGGTCGGCATAACCGGGCATATAGCCGGGAATCGGGTCGGCTCTCGAATCTACGGGGGAACCCGCCTGAATTCCCCGGCAAAAACTAAGAAGCTTTGACTCGGAGCGGAAGTTTATCACCTGAACGATATCTTCCCTTAGCTCAAACGGGTCGGGGTCAACCTCATAACCCAACTTTTTAAATAAAAGAGCGGCGAAATGGGAAGTCTTTTTCGCGTTGGCGACGGTGTGGGGGGAATAAAAAATCCCCTTTAGTATGCTTTTGTTCTGCCCGAGGCTCGCCCCCGCTTCCCGTCCCACGCCGGGGAAGGAAAGCCTGTTTTCCACGATCGCGACCGCTTTTTTTGTCCCCGTGATATAACCCCCCGTTTCGGCCATTCCGCCGCCGGGGTTTTTAATAAGCGAACCCGCCATAATATCGCACTCCGGCTCAAGGGTTGAAGTAAATTCGCCGTAGCAGTTATCGACAAAAACAAAAGCGTCTGAAACCCGCTTAATTTCGCGGTATAGGCTTGTGATCGCCGAAGAAGTAAGCGTTTTTCGGGTAGAATAGCCGCGGGAGCGCTGAATGTGGACAACCTTTATGGTTTTGTCTTGTCTTAGCTCGTTTATTATTTTTTCGGCGTCAAAATCCCTCCCGCCGATAAGATCAATTTCTTTATAATTTATGCCGTTTTCCGCGAGCGAGCCTTTGCCGCTTATAACGCCGAGGAGCGTGTCATAGGGTTTGCCCGAGACGGCAAGCAAAGTGTCGCCGTGCTTTAACAGCCCGAACAGGGAAATGGCGATGGCGTGCGTGCCGGAAATGATATTGTGCCTTACAAAGCCGTCCTCGCAGCCGAGCACATACGCGAAGATTTTGTCCGCTATATCTCTTCCGTCGTCGTTATAGCCGTAACCGGTTGTGGCGTTGAAATGCCTTTCGCTAAGCCCGAACTCCGAAAACGCCGAAAGTACCTTACGGGTGTTTTCATAGGCGATTTTATCAATGGCGGCAAAAACCGAGCTTAGTTCGGACTCGCATTCGTCCGCAAGGCGCAAAAGATCGGTCATTATACGCCTTCCTCGACAAAAGCGGCTATTAGCGCCACGGCGTTCTCGTAGTCTTTAAGGTCAATTAACTCAACGGGGGAGTGGACATATCTTGTGGGTATGGAAACACACCCCGCATAGCTCCCGCCGCCCGCAAGCTGCATGGAAGCGGTATCTGTCCCGCCGGCGTTTAAAATTTCATATTGATATTTAATGTTTTTTTCTTTGGCAAGCCTTGTGAGAGTATCGACAATTACTTTTGAGCAAATGACCGACGAGTCCTTAATTTTGATAGCCGCGCCGCCCCCCAGCTTAACCTCGCCGGGGTCGGAGCCCACGGAATCATAGGTCGGGGTCACGTCGCAGGCGAGCGAAAAGTCGGGGAGAATCCCGCCGGCCGCCGCTTTTGACCCTCTTAGCCCCACTTCCTCTTGGACGGTGAACACAAAAAACGTGTCGTATTTCGGGACTTTTACAAGCCTTGAGGCCTCTACCAAAGCCGCGCAGCCCAGCCTGTCGTCAAAAGCTTTTGCCGCGAACCGCTTGTTTTTTAGTTTTGTCACCCTTTGGGTAAGGGTTAGAAAATCACCCACGCTAACCTGCTTTTCGGCGTCTTTTTTGGTCTTCGCGCCGATATCGACAATCATTTTTTTAACGGCTATATCCCCCGGCTTGGTGTTTTCTTCTATGACGATAACGCCTTTAACCCCGTTTTTAAAGACAACCTCGCCGTAAGCGGAATTTATCGGCCTTATCCCCCCCACGTTGGACACCCGCAGCAACCCGGAGTTTTCAATAAAAGTCACCACAAAGCCAATCTCGTCCATATGGGCGGCGAGCATTGTCTTTTTTGAGGAATCCCCGCCTTTTTTAAAGCAAATAAGGTTTCCCATCGCGTCGGTTTTAATGGAGTCGGCATAGCTTTCCATATCTTTTGAGATTAACTCGCGGAGTTCTTCCTCGTTGCCGGTGACCGAAAAGGTTTCGATATATCTTTTGATAGTTTTCATGGCTTTTCCTTTCTGTTTGTGGGTTTTATTTTTATTTATGAAACAAGCCCGCTTTCAGCAAGCTTTAAGAGAAGTTTTTCAACTTCCGCTAAATCGCTTATGTCGGCGACGCAGGCGGGGGAGTGGATATATCTGACGGGGGCGGAAACCGCCGCCACAACCGCGGGGTTTTGGGAGGTTTGATACACACGCGCCTCGTTACCCCCCGCCACAAGGGTTTTAAGCTGCCATTTTATATTGTTTTCGTTGCAAAGCGTTTTAATATTTTCTATCGCCGAGCGCGGGTAAAGCGTGGAGTTGTCCATAAAAGATATAACCGCCCCCTGCCCGAGAACGCAGGCGCGCTGGTGTTCGGGCACGCCCTGAATGTCGGCGGCAGTGGTTGATTCCACAATCACCACTTCGTCCGGGGCTTCCCCGAACGCGACGGCGGCCGCCCCCCTGCAGCCCTCTTCCTCCTGAACGGTAAAAGCGAAAAAAGCGTCGTATGGGAGGTCTTTTTTTATAAGCTCGCAGAGCGCGTAACAGCCGAAACGGTCATCGATAGCCTTTGATTTAACCCTGTCCGAACCAAAATACTCAAAATCAGGCGCGAAAGTCGCCATATCCCCCACGCAAAGGCGGGTAAGTGTGTCGGCCTTGCTTTTCGCCCCGATATCTATATAAAGCTTTTCAACGGAGGGGGACACGCCCCGCTCATCAGGAGTTTGCAAATGAATTGCTTTTGCGGAGATAACCCCGGGAATTCTGTTTTCCCCGATGACGACTTTTTTACCGGGGATAACACTTTCGTTTATCCCGCCGACCGTCCCGAAATAGGCGTAGCCGTCATCGTCGATATGCCGTATCATAAACCCTACTTCGTCCATGTGGGAGGAAAACAGCAATTTTTTACGCCTTGCGCTTTTTCCCTTTTTAAAGGCAATGATGTTTCCGATTTTGTCGACTTTTACGCTTGCCGCGCGGGGTGTGATTTCATTTAAAATTATTTCCCTCACTTCGTCTTCCAGCGAGGATGGGCCAAAAGCGTCGCAAAGCTTTTTAAAAAGCGGTGTCAGTTTCATTTTTTAATATCCCCCAATTCCTCGGTAAATTTAGCGAGAAGTACCGCGCCCTCAAAGACATCGCTTAAATTCACGACTTCAACGCCGGTGTGCATATATCTAAGCGGCACGGAAAGGTTTGTGCAGGGAACCCCCGCGCGGGAAGTAAAGATATAATGCGCATTGGTTCCCGTCCTGCCGGGCTCGCCTTTCAGCTGGGTTTTGAGCGAGTGTTTTTTAGCGCAGTCCGCAAGGGCTTTTGTAAGAAAACGGCTGGTGGTCGACGAGTATGAAATAACGCAGCCGCCGCCGACGGTAATGTCATCGAGAAAGTTTTTCGATTCCGGCGTTTTGGGGTTGCAAACGTCAAGTGCCACCCCCCAATCGGCGTCGATGGCATAAGAAGCCGAAGTCGCGCCTTTTCCGCCAATTTCCTCCCCGCCGGTGAAGGCGCAGTAGAGGTCGCAGCTTAGCTTTGACTTGTCAAGCTTTTCCACCGCCCTTATAATTTGGGCGACGCAAATTTTGTCGTCAAGCGATTTTCCCGCGATAAAGCCGTTTTCAAGGCGGAAGAGCGGGGAATAAAGCTCGGCGAAGTCGCCAATCTTTACAATTTCTTTTATTTCTTCTTCTTTGTAGCCCGTGTCGATGTAAAGGCTTTTCAGCTCAAGCTTTTTGTTTTTATCGTCGGGGTTTTTTAAGTGCGGAGGAATAGAGGTAAAAACCCCGCGAACGGCTTTTTTGCCGTAGACGGTGACGGCGGATGCCGAAAGCATTCTTGTGTCAACCCCTCCGGCGTTTGTCACCGAAAGAAAACCGTCTTTGTGGATTTGTGAAACTATAAACCCTATTTCATCTAAGTGCGCGTCAAAAATAAGCCGCCCGGCACCGGGACGGCCGCATTTAACCACCCCGACAAAGCTCCCGGTAGGGGTGGTGAAAACCTCGTCAAACAGCCCGTCCGTGATTTGCCCGAGCCTGCCGAACGCCGCTTCCTCAAAGCCCGAAACCGAGGGGAGCGCGGTTAGCTCCGCCGCTAAGGAGTACAACCTTTCCATTTTCTCACAGCGCGTTTACATATCTTATAAACGCTTCTCCTCTTTCTTTAAAGTCTTTAAACATATCAAAACTCGCGGCGGCGGGTGACAACACCGCAATATCGCCGGGGCTTGCGTCATTATGCAGGATTTTTACCGCCTCTTCCAATCCGCGCGCGGTTTTTATAATGCCCGAATATTCGGCTTTTTCCAATATCGCTTTGATTTTCGGCCCTGTGTCGCCAATAAGCACGGCTTCGCTGACATGGTTTTCAAATACCTCGGCAAGCGTTTCAAGCGGAATAAGCTTGTCATAGCCGCCGGCTATCACCAGCACTTTTTTTTCAAAAGCCCCGATCGCCGCCGCCGTGCGGGTGGGGGAAGAATCCATTGATGAGTTATAATAGCGAACGCCGCCGACTTCTCTTACAAACTCCAGTCTGTGCTTTACGCCCGGGAAGGTTCTTGCGGTTTTTTTCGCCGCCGCCTTGCTTGCCAGGTGATATGTCGCGGCGACCGCCTCGCAGAAGTTATATCTGTTGTGAATTCCGGGGAGGATAAGCTCGACGTCGTCAATTATTTTTTCGCCAAAGGCAAAAACGCCGCCCTTGTCAAAGAAAACGTCGGGGTTCTTCCCGCGGTCGCCCGAAACGGTAACCACTCGGACGGGAATTTCGCCTTTTGAAATAAACCCGCCAAGCGTTTTGTCGTCGATATTAAGAACGCAAAACCCCGACTTCATAAACTGAAAAACCCGTCTTTTCGCGTTTATATACTCGTCCATTCCGGTGTGCCAGTCGAGATGATTTGGCGAAACGTTCGTTATAACGGCGACGTCGGGCGAGAAAGTCGTCTTTGTGAGCTGAAAAGACGAAATTTCGCATACCGTTACGGTTTGGGGGTCGGTTTCGTCAAGCCGGGTGAGCAGGTTTGAGCCGATATTGCCGCCGAGGAGGGTTTTCACCCCCGCGTTTTTAAGTATCTCATAAATAAGCGAGGTCGTCGTCGTCTTTCCATCGCTCCCGGTGACGGCTATAACAGCCCCTTTTTTGCGTTTAAAAAACTCATTTAGCTCGGTTGTGACATAGGCGCCGTTTTGGCTTGCCGCAACTATTTCGTTGATATCGGGCCGCAGCGCGGGGGCGAGGAAGATAATATCCTCGGTTATGTTTTCAAGGTAATCCTCACCGAAAATACACCTAAAGCCGGGCAGGGGGTCGGTTGGTTTTTTGTCCCGCAGGGTGACGTCATACCCTTGGGACAAAAGAAGTTCCGCCACGGGGGTGTTTGATACCCCAAGACCCACAAAAGTTATTTTTTTGTCTTTTGGAAATAAACCTGATAAAGCCGGCATAAAACCCCCGCGAACTGATAATAATTTGATTAATACGGCTGTATAGGAAGATTATATATCTTTTTCGGGCAATAATCAATATTAAAAATAAAAAAGCGATTTACAAAAGGCGACTTTCGTGTTATAATAAGTCAGACCGACCGCCCCGAACGATCGCGCGGCAGCATACCGAAAGGTCCTGCCGTGAGGAAAGTCCGGGCTCCGCAGAGCAAGGATAACGGATAACGTCCGCCGAAGGCGACTTCAGGGCAAGTGCAACAGAAATAGACCGCCGCGTTTTTCGCGGTAAGGATGGAAAGGCGAGGTAAGAGCTCACCGGCGCGCGGGAGACCGCGCGGCCATGTAAACCCTATCCGGAGCAACACCGCAAAAAGGAATTTTACAGCCTGCTCGGCTTTTCCTGAAGGTGGCATGGATGTTCGCGGCAACGCGCACACAAGATAGATGATCGTTTTTAACAGAACCCGGCTTACAGGGGCGATCGGTTTTTATTTTTGAATAACATATAATTTAAATTCCCGCGTTACTTTATAACGCTAAAATACTTTATAATAAAACGCGGAATATTGGCGAAACGTCAAATATTTAACAGTATGTTTGAGAGTTTTTGACAATTTTGTCCTTGACAATTATTGCCCGCGATTATATAATAATAAGTGAGGAGAATAACTAAGCGTGCTTATAAAAATTGAACAAAACCTGCCAAGGATCAAGACGCTTGGCGAAAATATAAGCTCGCTCGGCGATTCCTTGAAAATTGAAGACCTGCGAACTGAAATAACCCTGCTTGAGGAATCAACCACAAAGCCGGGTTTTTGGAACGACCAAGAAAACAGCAAAAAAACCCTTGCGGAACTTAAAAGAAAAAAAGCCGTTTACACTTCTTTTACCGGGCTTAAAAAATCCTTTGACGATATTAACGAACTCATAAAGCTTGCCCTTGAAGAAGATGACAGCGACCTCGCCGACGAAATTATCCCCGAACTAACCAAGCTTGAAAAACAATACCAATCTCAAAGAATCGGCGTAATGCTCTCCGGCGAATACGACCGCGGCAACGCCATCGTGACTATTCATCCCGGCGCGGGCGGCACCGAGGCGCAGGACTGGGCGGAAATGCTTTACCGTATGTATGCCCGCTTTGCCGAGCGAAACGGGTTTAAAGTAAAGGTTCTCGATTACCTTGACGGCGACGAAGCGGGCATTAAGTCTGTTTCACTGCTTGTTACGGGGGAAAACGCCTACGGATACCTTAAAGGCGAGGCAGGCGTGCACAGACTGGTCAGAATATCGCCGTTTGACTCGTCGGGAAGAAGACACACTTCTTTCGCGTCGGTTGACGTTATCCCGGAACTGAACGACGACATAAAAATAGAAATTAACGAAAACGACCTTAGAATCGAAGCTCACCGATCTTCCGGCGCGGGCGGCCAGCATGTAAATAAAACCGACTCCGCCATTCGCATTATACATATTCCCACAGGAATTGTCGTGGGGTGCCAAAACGAGCGAAGCCAGCTCCAAAACAAAGAAACCGCGCTGAAAATGCTTAAATCAAAGCTGCTTGAAATAAAAGAGAGAGAGCATTTAGAGAAAATAGAAGATATACAGGGCAACAAAATGAATATCGAATGGGGAAGTCAGATACGCTCGTATGTGTTTATGCCCTACACGCTGGTTAAAGACAACCGCACCGATTACGAGACCGGCAACATTTCCGCCGTTATGGACGGCGAGCTTGACGGATTTGTGGACGCGTATTTGAAAACCTTAGTTAAGATGTAAAACCAAAACCAACTTTTAGGAGGCACTATCATGAAAAAAACCAAAATAGTGGTCGGCATATGTCTCATAGTCCAGGCCATTGCGTTTTTAGCCCTTTTCCTTATTTATTGGGAGAGGAAAAGAAGCCTTGCGAAAACTTTCGCTGCTTTTGCCGCGGTTGGGGGCGGTGTGGGCGCTTTCTTGATTTATCAGGCTAAGAACAAGCCGTCGCTGCCGTTGGGGTCGCTCTTTGACGACGAAGACGACGACTTTGAGGGCTCTTTTAAAGAAGACGACATCTTCTGCGATTTTGAGGAAAGCGAACCCGAAATTGAAGTTGAGGTAAAAGAATAAGCCTTAGGTTTCACTTTGCCGAAAACTGCTTTTGGGCGTTTTTACGCCCAAAAGCAAAGCCAAGCCGCGGGGCTTTTTAGGTAACATTAAAATTAAATAAGCTTGCCCCGCAAATTAACACTTATTAAAAATACAGTGAAAGCTGTATTTTTTCATCGCTATGATAAACCCTCATAACTTTGCGGGTGACTACGAAAGGAAGGTAAAACTCATGGAAAAAGGCGGAATTTCCGTTCAAACAGAAAACATTTTCCCGGTTATAAAGCGCTGGCTTTATTCGGACAAGGACATCTTCTTACGGGAAGTGGTGTCAAACGCCTGCGACGCCATAACAAAGCATAAGAGGCTGGTGTCGCTGGGAAACGCCGAGCAAATCGAAAACGAAAATAAAAGCGAATATAAAGTCACCGTAAAGGTGGACAAAGATGCCGGAACGCTTACGGTGAGCGACAACGGCGTCGGGATGAGCGGGGAAGAGGTCAAGAAGTATATAAACCAGATAGCGCTTTCCGGCGCGCTTGAGTTTATTGATAAATATGAATCAAAAGACGGTAACACGTCGGGGATTATCGGCCACTTCGGGCTTGGGTTTTACTCTGTGTTTATGGTATCCGACAAGGCGGAAATTTTTACGAAATCCTATTCGCCCGAACAGGCGGTTCATTGGAGCTGTGATGAAAACGGCTATTATGAAATGGAAGTTACCGAGAAAAAAGACGGCAGGGGAACAGATGTCGTGCTTCATCTGTCGGCTGATGAAATTTCATATCTCGACTCCTTTAAGGTTAAAGACATACTCAAAAAATACTGCGCCTTTATACCTTACCCCATATTTTTCGCTGAGGGAGACAAGGACGAGCAGATAAACGACACAAACCCCCTTTGGCAAACACCCCCCGCCGACGTAAAACCGGACAAATATAAAGAGTTTTACAAAAAGCTTACCGGCGACTTTGAGGATATGCTGATGTATGTCCATATAAACGCCGACTATCCGCTCAACTTTAAAGGAATTTTATTTTTCCCCAAGCCGAAAAACGAGTTCGAGCCCCCCGAGCCAAAGGTCAGCCTTTATTACAACCAAGTTTTTGTCTCCGACAGCGTTAAGGAAGTGCTGCCCGAGTTTTTAATCTACGCCAAGGGAGTGCTTGACTGCCCAGAGCTCCCGCTTAACGTCTCGCGGAGCTATTTGCAGTCAAACACTTATGTCGAAAAAGTTTCAAAGCATATTTCAAAGAAAATCGCCGACAGATACAACTATATGTTCTCAAACGAGAGGGAAGAGCTTGAAAAGGTTTATGAAAACCTTTCCATGTATATTGAGTACGCCTGCGTGAGGGATGAGAGTTTTTACACAAGGGTTAAGGACAATCTTCTCCTGCGAACCACCGACGGCAAAACAGTTACTTTTTCCGAATACCTTGACGGCAAGGACGAGGGAACCGTTTACTACACGGCTGACAAAGAAGCCCACAGCTATTTTGTTTCGGTTTACAACGCCAAGGGAAAGCGGATAGTTGAGGCAAACAGGCTTATTGACACTCAGTTTATCCAGTTCGCGGAGCGGAAAAATGAAAAAATCAAGTTCCGCCGGATCGATTCGGATTTAGAATCGATAGGCGAAAAAAGTGAGGAAGACAAAGGCTTAAAAAAGCTGTTCGCTGAGGTTTCGGGGAAAAAAGCGGAACAAATTAAATTTGTCGCCCTCGGCGAGAGCGACGCGCCCGCCTTTATAACGGTGGACGAGGAGTCCCGCCGGTTTGGGGATATGATGAGAATGTACGGAGTGAAAGAGGGCGGTCTACCGGAAAACGAAACCCTTACCGTTAACACCGGCAGCGGAGTCATTGCGCATATCGCGTCGCTTGACGACGACAAAAAACGCCTTGCCGCGAAACAGGTGTATATGTCGGCGCTGCTTATCTCTCGCCCGTTTACAAAAGAAGAGACCGAGAGCTTTATTAAACTCAATTCGGATATTTTAAATCTGCTGTAAATAACGGTTAATATCAAAAAACGCCCGCGAAATAAAAGCGGGTGTTTTTGCCTTGTTATGCCATTTATGCTAATTATTTGGCGAATAGGATAAAAAGGGGTTGACATAACGCTCGATTTATGCTAAAATGCAAAAATCCAAGAAAAGGAGGTAGCTAACATGTTGCCGCATTTGAACGACAGAACCGGCCTTTTGGAGTTCGGTTACAAATTTATGGACGTGAAAGAGCCTAACTTGTTTAGGAATATGTATCCGTATAACGAAATCCCAAAGCTGATTTTCAATCAGAGAATCGTGCCGATGGATTTACCCAAGGATATTTTTATTACCGACACAACCTTTCGCGACGGACAACAGGCCCGCTCCCCCTATACGATTGACGAGACGGTGGATTTGTTCACGCTCCTTCACAGGCTTGACAACAACAGCGGGATAATAAGGCAAACCGAATTTTTCCTTTATTCAGAAATCAATAGGGAATCGGTCATAAAATGTCTTGAAAAAGGCTTTAGGTTCCCGGAGATAACGTCGTGGATACGGGCGAGGAAAGAAGATTTTCAGCTTGTAAAAGATTTAGGGCTGAGGGAGACGGGCATTTTGGTGTCCTGCTCGGATTATCATATTTTTAAAAAGCTTAAGTGGACGCGCAAAGAGGCGATGAAGAATTATCTTGACGTGGTAACTTCCGCGCTTGACGCCGGGGTCACCCCGCGCTGTCACTTTGAGGATATCACTCGCGCGGACTTTTTCGGCTTTGTGCTGCCGTTTGCCGAATCTCTTATGAGGCTCGGGGAAAAATACAATACCCCGATAAAAATCCGCGCCTGCGACACTCTTGGGCTTGGCAGCTCAATTCCCGGAGTAGTGCTGCCGCGGAGCGTGCCGCAAATTATTTATAACCTTAAAAACTACGCCGGAGTTCCGGGCAAGCTTCTCGAATGGCACGGCCACAACGATTTTTACAACGCCGTTCCCAACGCGGTTTCGGCGTGGCTGTACGGCGCGGCGGCGGTCAACACCTCAATTCTCGGCATAGGCGAGCGGACGGGCAACACCCCGCTTGAGGCGATGTGCGTTGAGTATTGCCAGCTAAAAGGCTCAACGGGCGGGTTAAACCTTAAAGTCATTACCGAAATTGCCGATTATTACGAAAAAAACTTGAATTATCAGATCCCGCCGCGTTCCCCGTTTGTGGGGCGGGCGTTTAACTCCACCCGCGCCGGGATTCACGCCGACGGTTTACTTAAAGATGAGGAAATTTATAATATCTTCAACACCACCGACATTCTCGGCCGCCCTCCCGCCGTTATCGTTGACGCGACGTCGGGGCTTGCCGGGATAGCCGCGTGGATAAACACTTATTTTTCGCTTGACGGGGAAAATAAAATGGGCAAACAGGACGAGTGCGTGACGCATATTAAAAAATGGGTTGACAGCCAGTACGCCGCGGGGCGGAACACTTCTATCGGCGACCTTGAGCTTGAGTATCAAATCCATAAGTTTTGCCCGGAACTGTTAAGGCAAAGGGAAAGCAGATTAGAATAATCTTCTTATTTTAAGAAAAAAGCATCAAAAAAAGGCGTGTACACGCCTTTTTTGCCTTTAAATTATTTAAAATATACCCGGCATCAGCAGAGCCAACCCAAGCCCGGCGGCAAAAGAAGCGAGGTTTGCCGCGAAAGCGTACGCGAGCGGTTTGAAAGTCCCGATCGGCTTTAACGCGTGTTTTTTCAAATACCATGAGTAGAGAATGCCCTCAATTATAAACACAGGGATCTCAAACGGAAGATAATAAAACGCGAAAGCAAGCCCCCCGGAGTAAAACCTGACCGCGCCGAGGGCAATGTTAAGCGCTATCTGGGTAAAGATATTAACGCCGATAATAAAGGTAATTTGCTTTTTATTTGAAAAACCAAAAAGAAACGCGATACCAACCTCAATGGCGATAGTGAGTACAATTCTGGCGAGCAGGGAGAGCGTTTCGGAGGTATAGTCATAAGATTTTGCAACTTTAAGTGAAGTTCCGTCAAAATTGGCGGTAAAATAGCTGTCAAAAGCGTAGCGGCTTAAAACCTCGCTTTGAATAAAAATGTCTTTTTCCGGGAAGTAAACAGTTATTTTAAAGGTTTCTGGGGGATAGTAACCCCAAACAAAGCGGTTGGTACGCGTGCATTCGGTGAGATGGTATGAAAAATAAAAGCCGTCAGGGTCGTTTTTCTCATATTCGGCAAACCTTTCGGCCGCGAGGTTATAGGATTCATCATCATATGTGTAGGGTTCGGAATACGGGCCTGACGGGGGGTTCTTTGAAAAAAGGGTTACAAAATATTCCTCACCCTCAAAACCCGAAAAAGTTATTTCAACCGAGGGCTTTGGGCCGATATCGGCTTTAACGCTAAGCGAAAAGGGAAGAAATACGGCTGTAAGAAAGAGTAATATAAAAACAAAAACCGTTTTTTTCATGCGCCCGCTCCATTTTACTTAATTTATAAATATTTTATGTTTTGAATATACCATATAATACCCTCCCCGTCAAGGGAAAACGGCGCTAAAAAAGCCGCGCGCCATAAACAGCGCGCGGCTCTTTTGTTGGGTTACGATTATATAATAAGCGAGATAAGGTTAAACGTGTTTATAACCGGCAGCATAATAACCGAAATGGTTGCCATCATTTTAATCATAACGTCTTGGTTCGGGCCGACGACGTCTTTGTAGCCGTCGCCGACGGTGTCGCCTATAATGCTGGCGTTATGAATTTCGTTATAACGCTCCTCGCCCTCTTTAGCTATAATATCGTCTTTTAAAGATTTAATATACTTTTTGGCGTTGTCCCACGCGCCGCCGCTGTTGGCGGTGGAAGTCGCCATGACCACGCTGTCAAGGATTGTTCCGAGCAAAAACCCCGCGACAAACAGCGGCCCAAAGACAAATCCGCCGACTATCGGGGCGAGAAGGGAAACGATAACGGGTTTTTTCATCTGCCCGATAGCGCTTTTGGTGCATATGTCGATACAGGCGTTTGAATCGGGTTTTACCTCTCCGGTGAGGATTCTCGGCTCCGCGTGAATCTGGCGCCTGACTTCCTCCACCATTTGTTCGGCGTTGTGGCAGACGGCGTTTAACATCTCTCCCGAAAGCCAGTGCATAAGCCCGACCCCCATAAACGCGCCGCCGAGCGCGAAGTAGTTAAGTATGTTAAGCGTGCCCTCGCTTCCGCCGCTGTTGGCGAAAGACATCATCATGGCAAGCGCCGCCAGCACCCCCGAGCCGATGGCAAAACCTTTGCCTATGGCGGCTGTGGTGTTCCCCTGCGAGTCAAGGCTGTCTGTAATATCGCGGACTTCTCTGTCAAGCCGCGACATTTCGGCAATCCCGCCGGCGTTGTCTGAAATAGGCCCGTAGGTGTCAACAGTTACGGTGGCGACCACAAATGAAAGCATACCGACCGCAGCTATCGCCGAGCCGTATAGCCCGGAAAAGAAACTGGATACTATAATCGCTCCGCCCAGCGCGACCGTGGCGGGAAGGCAGCTCCGCCAGCCGGTGCTGGTGCCGCCGATAATAACAAGCGCGGGGCCTTCTTTGGCGAGATCCGCTACTTTTTTAGTCTCTTTATAATTTTCGCTGGTGTAGCGTTCGGCAAACATGCCGAGAAGAATTCCCGCGATAATTCCCGTTATGGCGCTAAGCCACGGAGATATCCAGCCGTATCTGAAATCAACGCCGTTGTAATCAAATCCCTTGAAGAAAAAGTAACTGAGCGCGAGCGTGGCGACCGCGATAATCGACGCCGAGCTCCAAAGGGAAATATTGAGTTCCCGGCTGAGATTGTTACCGGGCTTTCTTAAAAGCACATAAGCGATACCCAAAACGCAGGCTATAAGCCCAACGCCGATAAAAGCGAGGGGGTATTGCAGCATACGGATAATAAGGTTTTTATCAATAGGCGTTGATGTGTTTATCGCCGCCGTGTAAATAGCGGTAGGGAGGACAGAAGACGCCACAACAGAGCCGATGGTGCTTTCGAGAAGGTCAGACCCGTTGCCGTTGACGTCGCCGACGTTGTCTCCCACGCAGTCAGCTATCACGGCAGGGTTTCTCGGGTCGTCTTCGGGGAGTCCGAGTTCCGTTTTGCCCACAAGGTCGGCGCCCATGTCCGCGCCTTTGGTGTAGATGCCGCCGCCAAGCCTGTTGAACACGGCTATCGACGAGCAACCCAGCGAATAAGAGGCGAGCACCTGAGGGAACAGCACAAACTTAAGGCCGACAAAGCTTGCGGTTTCCACCAAGTTTTCGGGGTTGGCAAACTGCAGCATAACGCCGACGATAAGGTAAACGACAAGAAGCCCTAACATAGCGAATCCGCCGACCGAAAGCCCCATTACGGATCCTCCGCGGAAAGCGACGTTAAGCGCCTTGCCAAGCGTGGTTTTGTCTTTTCTCTCTACGCCGAGACGCGCCTCGTTGGCGACTCTTTCGTTATAAATTACAGCCGCTTTCATCCCGACAAGCCCCGCGAAAGAGCTCATCGCGGCGCCTATTAGGTAAGCAAGGCCTGCCCAAGGCGTAAAAATAACACCGAAAAGAACGCCGATACCAATAATAAAGGGTATAGAAAGGGAAAATTCGCGTTTTAAAAACGCGCTCGCGCCCTCGCGGATCGATTCCGCAATCTCATGCATGGTGGGGGTTCCGTGAGGCATTTTCGCGCCCTTGCGGTAGTTGTAGAACGCAAAGACCAAAGACAATATCACCCCGAGACCAACGAGATAGACCATTGTTAAGACCATAATTTTCCTCCTGACAGAGATATAAATTTATTAAAACTTTGGGAGACCGATAAAAAAACACAAAAAATCGGCCTTAGAGGGTACTCCGTGCCCGGTGCGGGAAAAAGTCGAAGTCAGCTCTCTTAGGGCCTTTTCTGCCTTGTTTTAGGGGGTTGGTTTCGGCAAATATATTACTTAACAATTTAGTAAAAATGCAGGAAAACCAGAGGAAAACAAAGCGATATTCGGCTTTTATGCCTGATTTCATAAAATTGTGTTAGAGCGAAAAGCTTGTTATAACAACCATATTTCGGCAAAATTCTGTCTTTTGTAAAAAATACACCAAATTTCGCCAGTTTAATTAAACGCATTATACCACACTGTTTTACGTATTGCAATAGATTTCGAAGAAATATTTAAATATTTTTTATTAATCCAAATAAGAAGCGACTTTTTAAAAAGGCTTGACGCCTTTTTGTTCAGGCGTCAAGCTTTAGTTCGTTTAAGATGTATTTCAATACCTCTTCAATGGTGGGCTTTTTCCTTTTTGACGGTATTTTGTTCCAAGCGTCCCGAACTTCTTCGGAGGGGCTTTCGTAACCCAAGTCAAGCGCTTTTTGAATCTCGCTCTTTACCTTTTTTACGCTTACGCCGTCCTCGGCGGCGATTGCTTTGAAAATTTCATTGGTTTCCATTCTTATATTCATCCTTTCGCGGTGATCGGGATTTGAGTATTTTGAATTATTTATTATTAAAATGCTCAAACAATTAATACCACATTTGATTTGTCGAAAAATATCGCAGATGGGCATACAATAGGCGAGCAAGGGAAATTTTGCAATTTTTTCACGACTTGGAAATAAATACGTCGGACAAAACAGCTTGAACCGAAGCAGTCTTTATCTGAAATACCACAAGAAGAATGCCGTCTGTCACTTTTATAACCGCTTTTTCGCCGGTGAAGGCGTTGCTTGCGCCAAGGGGGAAGCTATTTGTCAAAGACATGTTTTCCAACGTATATTTAAGCCCGCTTATATAAACACCGCTTGAAACGCTGCCGGCGGAAAAAACCGAAACGTTCCCGGAAAGTCCCTCCGCAAATGAAACAGAACCGTTTTTAACCGCGGTTACAACCTCGACCTCGCCAAACAAAAACCCCTCCGCGCCGTTTTCCGCGATAAAAATCAGCGTCTGGAGATTTGCTATGGTGTGGTCAAGCCTGCCGCCGGCGCAGCCGAGCAAGACAAAACGGTTTGCCCCGCGGGACAGCCCCGCCTTTACCGCGAGCAGAGTGTCGGTATCGTCTTTTTCGGTCGGGTGAAGTTCGATTTTTACGTTTTCGGGGATAAACCCAAGCGAGTCAAAGTCGCCGATAACGAGGTCGGGGGAAATCCCCCCTAACCTTAGATACCCGGCGTCGGCGGCGATAATATAATCGCCCTTTTGCTTATTAATTTTAAAGCCGTGCTCAAGCGGCCCGACAATATAGCATATAGACATTGCGCTCACCTTGTGAAAGTATTTTCTAATATAAATAATAACACTACACGGTCTTTAAGTCAATAAAAAGCAAAGACCGCCTGAAAACAAGCGGCCTTTGATGAAAGTGATTTTAATTATTTACCGAGTTCGGAAAAATACTTGATTGTCCTTACCATTTGTGTGGTGTAGGAGTATTCGTTGTCATACCATGACACGACCTGAACCTGATAGGTATCGTCGTCAATTTTAACCGTCATGGTCTGGGTGGCGTCAAAGAGCGAGCCGTAACGCATTCCGATGATATCGGAAGAAACGATTTCATCGGTGTTATAGCCGTAAGATTCGTTTGAGGCGGCTTTCATAACGGCGTTGACCGCGTCGGCGGTGACATTTTTGCCCTTGACGGCGGCTATCAATATGGTGGTGGAGCCGGCGGGGGTGGGAATCCTCTGGGCGGAGCCGATAAGCTTGCCGTTGAGTTCGGGTATGACAAGCCCAATCGCTTTGGCGGCGCCGGTTGAGTTGGGAACAATATTTACGGCGCCCGCGCGGGAACGGCGGAGATCGCCTTTACGCTGGGGTCCGTCAAGAATCATCTGGTCGCCGGTGTAGGCGTGGATAGTCGTCATTATCCCCGCGGAGATGGGGTAAGCGTCGTTGAGCGCCTTTGCCATGGGGGCAAGGCAGTTTGTGGTGCAGGAAGCCGCCGATATTATTTTGTCTTCCGGGGTAATAATGTCGTGGTTTACGTTAAAAACAATAGTTTTTGGCATGGGGAAGTTATCCGGGTCTTTTTTGTTTGACGCCGGGGCGGAAATAACTACCTTCCTCGCGCCCGCGTTAATATGCTTATAGGCGTCCGCCATATCGGTGTAAAACCCGGTGCATTCGAGAACAACGTCAACGTTATGCAGTTTCCACGGGCAGTTCGCGGCGTCTTTTTCAACATAAATTCTAATCTTTTTGCCGTCAACTATAATGGAATCGTCAGTGTGCTCGACTGTGTGCTTGTTTTCGCCTATTGTACCCGCGAACCCGCCCTGAGCGGTGTCGTATTTGAGAAGATGAGCCAACATGGCGGGGCTGGTAAGGTCGTTTATCGCCACAACCTCGTACCCCTCGGCTCCGAACATCTGCCGGAAAGCCAGCCGCCCTATGCGGCCGAAACCGTTAATCGCTACTCTTACAGCCATTTAATAATACCTCCAAAATTTCTTTTTATAAATATTTTATTTATTATCTATTGGTTATTATTTTAAGAATACGGTTTATCTATCAAATCTATTTTATTCCTAAAATTCTTGTCTTTATTCTTTGGTTATTGTATTACAATTTGGGAAAAAATACAAGACCTTTAAAAAAAATTTAAAAAGCAGCCAAAAAAGACTCCCCACATAGTGGGGAATTTGTTTATTTTAGGGGTAAATCACGCCGAAAAAGGGGGATTATAAATCAGCGGGGAGCGAAAACAGCTCTTTGGCGTTGTCAAAGGTGATTTGTTTTAGTTTCTCAAAGCTGACATTTTTAATGTCGGCAATCTGTTTTAGGGTATATTCCAAAAACGCGGAGTTGTTCCGCCTTCCCCTAAAGGGGTGCGGGGTGAGATAAGGCGAATCGGTTTCGCAAAGAAGTCTTGAGAGCGGGGTTGCTTCTGCCACGGCTTTTGATTTTTTCGCGTTTTTAAACGTGACCACGCCCGAAAATGAGATATAAAACCCCATTCCGAGTAAGATTTCCGCCATTTCCGGCGAACCGGCAAAAGAGTGCATAACGCCCCTTACGCCGCTAAAACCGCGTAAAATGTCAAGACAGTCTTGATGAGCGTCGCGGCAATGGATTACAACCGGCTTGCCGAGGCCTTTCGCTGTTTCAAGCTGTTTTATAAAGACATTTTTCTGGGGTTCTTTGGGGGTGTCATAGTGATAGTCAAGGCCGATCTCCCCGACCGCGATGCATTTTTCCTCGCTTAGCAAGGGCAAGAGCCAATCCTCAAACCCCGCGCAGTCGGGAGCGTGCTCCGGGTGAACCCCGGCGGTGAAAAACATATTTTTATATTTTTCAGAGAGCGAAAGGGAAAAAAGGGAGGTCGCCTTATTTGTCCCCGCGTTAATTATACCCCTTACGCCGGAGCGAAAAAGTTCGTTCAGCAAGGTTTCGCGGTCCGGGTCAAAGAGAACGTCGTCATAGTGGGCGTGGGAGTCAAACATTATCTTATTCCCGTCCCCGGCGCGACGCTGTCGTCCACAAACACAACTTTTATTCCCGTTTTATCGTCGCCGCTCGCCAAAATCATACCCCTGCTCTCAATGCCGAACAAATTGGCGGGCTTTAGGTTCTTAACTAAAATCACTTTTTTGTTTATTAGATCTTCGGGGGCGTAAAATTTCGCGATACCCGACGCCACGGCGCGGGTTTCGTCCCCGATATCAACGATCAGCTTAAGCAGCTTTTGCGACTTGGGAACGCGTTCGCAGTTTATGACTTTCCCCACAACAAGGTCTATCTTCGCGAAGTCATCGATTGTTATCTCGTTTTTAACTTCGTCATTGATTTGCGTTTTTTTAATTTCAGCCTGCGCTTTTTCAAATTCCGCTTTGTCAACGCGCTTGAACAGAAGCGGTATTTTATTTACCGTTTTACCCGCCGAGGGATAGGAAAAGTCGGCGAGAGCGGGCAGCTCAAGGGAGTTTGAATCAAACGCGAAACACTTCGCGACCATATTTACCGTTTCCGGCATAAAGGGGGTAAACAAAACAGACGCCGCTCTAATGCCCTCCGTCAGATTGGCAAGGACAGTTTTAAGCTTATCGCCGTTTTCCTCAAGGTTTTTACCCAATATCCACGGGGTGGTGTCGTCAATATATTTGTTGCAGTGCCTGAGAAGTTGAATGATATGGGAGGACGCCTCTGAAAAATAATATAAATCCATGGCGTTTTTTGCTTTTGCCGCTTCGTCTTTAATGTCGCTTATAAGCTTTTCGGCAAGTTCGTCGGTAAGGGTAGCCTTTGGGATAACCCCTTTAAAATACTGGTTTATCATGGCGGAAGTGCGGGAAACAAGGTTGCCGAAAACATTCGCGAGGTCTGTGTTCACCCGCGTTATAATGGCGTCATAGGAGATGTTGCCGTCGTTCTGGTAGCCCATTTCAGACAGCAGAAAATATCTTACCGCGTCAAGCCCGAACAGGGAGATAAGCTCGTCGCCGTAGATGAGGTTCCCCTTTGACTTTGACATTTTGTCATTGTTCATCAAGAGCCATGGATGCCCCAAAACCTTTTTAGGCAATTCCTCGCCAAGCGCGAGCAAAATTATCGGCCAGTGAATGGTGTGGAACCGCAGTATATCTTTGCCGATAACGTGGAGGTCGGCCGGCCACAGCTTTTTAAAAAGCTCGGAGGGGTTTTCGGTGTCATAGCCAATGGCGGTGATATAATTTGAAAGCGCGTCGATCCAGATATACACCACATGGTTTTTGTCAAACTCAACCGGCACTCCCCAGTTAAACGACGAGCGCGAGACGCAAAGGTCCTGAAGCCCGGGCTTTATAAAGTTGTTTAGCATTTCATTTTTGCGCGACTGCGGGGTTATAAAGCCGGGGTTGGATTCGTAATAATCCTCAAGGTCTTTCGCGTATTTGGAAAGGCGGAAGAAGTAAGCCTCCTCCGAAGCCCTTGTGACCTCCCGCCCGCAGTCGGGGCATTTCCCGTCCGTAAGCTGGGATTCAGTCCAGAACGATTCGCAGGGGACGCAGTAAGGCCCCTCGTAGGCGGATTTATAAATGTCGCCTTGCTTATACAGCTTTGTGAAAATCTTCTGAACCGTTTTTTTGTGGTGTTCGTCAGTCGTTCTTATAAATTTGTCGTATGTCGCGCCGAAAAGATCCCACATCGCTTTTATCTCGGCCGAGACTTTGTCGACATATTCCTGCGGTGAGAGGTTGGCTTTCTTGGCGTTTTGGTAGACCTTAATGCCGTGTTCGTCGGTGCCGGTCAGGAAAAACACGTCGTACCCCTGCATTCGCCTAAACCTCGCAATCGCGTCCGTGAGAACGATTTCATAGACGTTTCCGATATGCGGCTTGCTCGAGGTATAGGGTATCGCGGTGGTGAGGTAAAACTTTGGTTTCATTGCGGTTTCTCCTTAAAAAATCTTGCAGATAAACATATATACGGGAAAAGAAAAATCAAATAAATCCCCTTGGTGAAATACGCTATTGCATAGTGGGGTAAAAATGAGAGAAAAAAATCCACGTTTTCGCGGCTTATTTTTTTATATGTCAAAAAAGAAAACCACATAAGCCCTCCCGATGCGGCAAGAAATAGGGAAACGACCTCAAAAATCAAGGTTTCTTTTTCAGAAGCGCCTATTAAATAAGGCAGCGCGGAAACGGCGGCAAACGGAAAGGCAAGCCCGCCAAGTGTTAGAAGAGCGAGAAGCGAGTTTTGAAGCCCTTTATAAAAAGCCCGCCATGAGAGATAGTATTTAAAAATCAAAAGGAAATTAACCTTTTTTGTAAGGTAAAACCCATATATAAACAGCGCTCCGCCGTAAAGCAGGGGAAAGCATAAGAAATAAACAATCACCGCGAAGAAAAAAGTTAAATTCAGCTTTAATGGCGTGAGCATAAACAGCGCGAGCCTTATGGCGTTGACCACAAAAAAACAAAGCGACATCGCCAGCCCCGCGCCGGCGGCGTATACAAAAAAACCGTCTGAAATGGCGCTCCTTGCCTTTTTTTTGGCGGTTCTGCGGCGGTCGTCCCGAACCATCGATTCTTTATAAAGTTGCGAAAGGTCTATGGCAAACACCCTTAAAACATTTTTTTATGTAGTTTTTTTGGGTTTGCCGGAAGAGCGAAGATTTTTAAAAAAATCGGTTAATATCTCCCCGCACTCGCCGCCGAGCACACCCCCGGTGAGGCAAGGCTTATGGTTAAAAGGGAAGTCGTTTAGATTAATAACCGAGCCGAAAGCGCCGCTTTTTGGGTCATACGCGCCAAAGACGACATTGTCTATTCTGGCGTTAATAATAGCTCCGGCGCACATCGGGCAGGGTTCAAGGGTGACATAAAGCGTACAGCCGGCGAGCCGCCAGGAGGCAAGCTTTTTACAGGCGGCGTTTATCGCCGTGATTTCAGCGTGGGAGGTGGCGGAAAGTTTTGTCTCCCGCCTGTTATAACCCCTGCCTACCACAATCCCGCCGCGGACAATGACGCAGCCGACGGGCGTTTCCCCCAAAGACAGTGCTTTTTTTGCTCCGGCGAGAGCCATTTTCATGTATTTTTTATCACAATTCATAAAAACGGCCTTTCTTTGGGTTGTAAAAAATGTTTCTTTAATCAGTTTAAAAATAGAAAAGCGCCGCGCCCGCCGCCGCGAGGGAGAGGTAAAACCAAAAGAAAAAGTTTTTGGCAAGCGCTCCGATAAGCGCGCGCTTCGGCAGGCGGGGAAGGTCAGAAATTTCGTTCGGGTAAGAGACAAGCGGCGCGGATTTTGTCACCGCGTAGTCGAGGTAAAGCCCTATGGCGAAGAAAACAACGGAAAGTATCGCCAAGCCGATGAGTATGGCGGCGTACACGCCGTTTTCAAGCGAGATAAGCGAGGACGCAAGCATGGCAAAGGCGTTGTTCGCGGCGTGGATAAGCACGCACACCACAAGCGATCCCGTTTTCGCGAACCCGATGGCGAGGAAGATCCCCACGACAAAAGCGTTTATAACCGAGGGCGGGTTGCGGTGGGCAAGCCCGAAAGCAAACGCGGAAACAAATATCGCGAACGGGCGGCTGTATTTGTCAAGAGACTGGAAAAACACTCCCCTGAACACAAGCTCCTCGCCGAAAGGGGCGATTACCACCACGGTGATAAACGTCACAATTGTGGTGAGAAGCCCGCCTCCCCCCGACCCTTCCGCGATTTTCGGGTAAAAACGCCCGAGGAGGACAGCCGATAAAATGTTTACCGCGAACGACGAGCCGATGGCGAAAAATATAAACGAGCCCGATTTCTTTGGCATCTCCCCTTTAAACGGGTAAAACTTCGCGGGTTTGTTTTTTAGAAACTTACCGGCGAACAACACCGGGATAAAAATCGAGAGCAAATAAGGGAAAAGCGTCAGGGCGTTTTTATATATCTCAGAATCCAAAAACTTGCCGTAGGAGCCGAGAAAAGTATCGCGCGGGACGCCGAAGACAAACGCGAAAAGGCTTGAGAGCGGCGTTTTCAGCACAGTCAGCAGCGCGTCAAACGCTACCCCCGCGTAGAGAAGTATTATAAGCAGGGAGGCGGCGGCAAAAACCACGCTCAGGTCAAAAACAAAAGTTTTTTTACCAAGGCGCAGCGATTGTTTTTCTTTTGTTTCAAGTTCGGTGAAATTCATATCACACCGCCTATCCCTTTAATGCTTGAATAAAACAATGTCTCAAATGTTTTCTTTAATCGCCGCCTGAGCCGCCGCGAGCCGCGCTATCGGCACTCTGAAAGGCGAGCATGACACATAGTTGAGCCTCGCGTTGTGGCAGAACTCAACGCTCTGCGGGTCACCGCCGTGTTCGCCGCAAATGCCGAGCTTAATGTCGGGGCGGGTCTGTCTGCCTAAATCGGCGGCGGTTTTAATAAACTTGCCCACGCCTGCGGTGTCGAGGCGGGCGAAGGGGTCGGATTCGTAAATTCCTTTGTTGAAATAATCGTCAAGGAATTTCGTGGCGTCGTCGCGGGAGAAGCCAAACGTCATTTGGGTGAGGTCGTTTGTCCCGAACGAGAAAAATTCCGCCTCTTCGGCTATCTCGTCGGCCAATATCGCCGCTCTTGGGATTTCAATCATCGTGCCGATCTTATAAGGGATTGCCGTTTTTGATTCGGCGATAAGGCTGTCGGCGGTTTTGGTGATAATGTTTTTAACGTATTTAAGCTCTTTCGCGTCGCCCACAAGGGGTATCATGATTTCCGGTTCAACCGTAACGCCCTCGCTTCGCTTCAGCTCAATGGCGGCCTCAATGACGGCGCGAGTTTGGGTTTCATAAATTTCCGGATAAGACACGGCAAGCCTGCAGCCGCGGTGACCCATCATCGGGTTGGATTCGTGGAGAGAAGTGATAATTTCGTTAAGCTCGCTAACCGAAATATCCATATAATCGGCGACTTCATTGATTTCCGCCTTTTCTTTGGGGAGAAATTCATGGAGAGGCGGATCGAGAAACCGAATTGTGACGGGGAAAGAGCCGGCGGCGCGGAAGATGCCTATAAAATCATCTCTCTGCATCGGCAGGAGCTTTGACAGCGCTTTTTTGCGCTTTTCGGTGGACCGGGCGATTATCATTTCCCGCATGGCGTTAATGCGGTCGCCGCCAAAGAACATATGCTCGGTGCGGCAGAGGCCGACCCCCTCCGCGCCGAACTCCATCGCTTGGGAAGTGTCTTTCGGGTTGTCGGCGTTTGTCCTGACCTTAAGAACCCGTCTTTTGTCCGCCCAAGCCATAAAGCGGGCGAAATCGCCGGTTATGGCGGCGGGGACGGTTTTTATAACGTCGATATAAATTTTGCCTGTCGAGCCGTCGATTGAGATATAATCGCCTTCGCGCACGACATGGCTGTCGATCATAAAATATCTTTCTTCTTCGTTTATCTTCAAAGCGCCGCACCCCGCGACACAGCAGCAGCCCATCCCGCGGGCGACAACGGCGGCGTGGCTGGTTCTTCCGCCCCGCCCGGTCAGTATGCCCTCGGACGCGTACATCCCTTCGATATCTTCCGGTGAGGTCTCAAGCCGCACCAGTATAACCTTTTCGCCCCTGTCGCCGGCTTTTTTGGCGTCCCCGGAATGAAAATAAACTCTGCCGCAAGCGGCGCCGGGGGATGCGGGGAGCCCCGAGGCGATGGGCTTCGCCTGATTTAGCGAAATAATATCAAACTGCGGGTGGAGGAGCGAGTCAAGCTGTTTCGGGTCAACTTTTAGGAGCGCCTCTTCTTCGGTGAGCATTCCCTCATCGACTAAATCCACCGCTATTCTAAGCGCGGCCGCCGCCGTGCGCTTGCCGTTCCGCGTCTGGAGCATAAACAGTTTTTCGTTTTCTATGGTGAACTCCATGTCCTGCATATCACGGTAATGGTTTTCAAGAGTCTGGGCTATCTTAACAAATTCGTCGTAAACTTTCGGCATGCTGAGCGCAAGTTCCGAAATTGGCTGCGGCGTGCGGATTCCCGCCACAACGTCTTCTCCTTGCGCGTTTAGCAGAAATTCGCCGTAGAGCTTCTTCTCGCCGGTGGCGGGGTCGCGGGTAAAGGCGACACCCGTGCCGCTTGACGGCCCCATGTTGCCGAAAACCATTTCCTGTACGTTGACAGCCGTTCCCCAAGACGAGGGAATGTCGTTCATCCTGCGGTAGATAATGGCCCTCTCGTTGTTCCAAGAACGGAAAACGGCTTTTACCGACTCGATAAGCTGGACTTTCGGGTCTTGCGGAAAATCGCTCCCCAGTTTTGATTTATAATAGGCCTTGAACTGCGTCAGGGTGGCTTTCATATCCTCGGCGTCAAGCTCGTTGTCAAAGTGCTTGTTTTTTTCCGCTTTTATCTTTTCAAGTATTTTTTCAAATTCCGATTTCGGCAATTCCATAACCACATCGGCGAACATTTGCACAAACCGTCTGTACGAGTCATAGGCGAAACGGGGGTTTTGGGTGAGGGAAGCGAGCCCTTCCACAACGCTGTCGTTAAGCCCGAGGTTAAGGATAGTGTCCATCATGCCCGGCATTGACGAGCGCGCCCCCGAACGCACCGATACGAGAAGGGGGTTGACGGCGCTGCCGAACTGTTTGCCGGTCAGCTCTTCCATGGCGGTCATGTAGCTCTCTATCTCCGCGATAAGCTCGGGAGTGATTTTTTCGCCGTCTTCATAATATTTGACGCAAGCTTCGGTTGTTATGGTAAAACCTCGCGGGACAGGCATTCCCAAAAGCGTCATTTCCGCTAAATTCGCGCCTTTGCCGCCCAAAATGTTTTTCATGCCGCCGTTTCCCTCGGAAAACAGATAGACATACTTTTTTTTCGTGTTCTTGCCGCTGCCGCCTGCAATCCCTGTCATACTTTTTAACCATCCTTATATAATATTTTGATTATTGTTGTAATTTTGTGTATAAATATTTACCCGCGCCGCTGTAAACAAGCGCTAAATCCACGCGGGACAATAAGCGGGAGGATTAGAATGGTTTCCCGCCGATAGTTATTATTAACCATATTTTTTTACATTAATGTATTATATCACATTTTTTGCAAAAGTCTATACCATACCCATATTTTTCTTTAAATTAGGCGTCAACCGGTTTTGCTCCGCAATATCTGTCGGTTCTCTCCGGCAGATTTTATATTTTTTATCACAATAATATAGAGCGGGAGCAAGCCCCCGCCCTACACTAATTCAAGTTAATTTTAATCATCATATAAATGCGAAACATCGGCGTTTCCAAGGGTTATAGTATAAAGATTAACGGTTTCGTAAGTGCATCTCATATGGTACAGTTTTCCGTTTTGGAAGAAAATCGATTTCGTCGGAAATAGCACGCAGTCGCTTAAATCAAGTATCGCGTACTCAACCAGCTTGCCGTCAAAGTTATATTTACGGATAGCTTGTTCTTTTTGATTGAATTTACCGCCGGGAACATATTCGGTTTCTCTCAGGTAAATTCCTGTTTCATCATACCCTAAATAGCTGGCATCTTTGTTTTGAAGGTTTATTGTAACTTCTTTTCCATTTGCGGAAACAGTTATTGTTTTGTTTGGATTATTCACATTTGGGTTAGGGTTTTTACTATATATATATTCTGAAACTTTGGCTTTTTGAAAGCTTTCTTTATCGAAAACATATATATATCTTTCCTTTTCTTCTAATGTTACTATGTGTATCCCCTGAGCATCGACTTTTAGATCGATTACAAACGTTGCTTTAGCATTAGCGGGAAGAAGATATTTATCTATTAACCCCTCTTCAATATCATATAGCCAAACCTCATTTGGGTAAATCAGCACATATATGACGTCATCGTAGAAAGCGCAAAAAGACGCCGAGGTTCTTGGTTCCATCGGTATGGATTTTTTGTCATTCATGCGAATTATCGAGTTGTCTAATGTGCTTATGATATAAACCTCGCCGTTATCGCTAACGCAGTACGATGCAGGCCCCCAAAGTTGAACTTCGGGAAGATCGGAATAGGAAATATCTTCACCAACCTTGAGGGAGAACAACAAATCAAGCTTTGAGAATACTTCCTCGACCGGTTCTGATGAAGACGGTTCGGATGAAGCTGGTTCGGAAAAAGATGGTTCTGATGAAGATGGTTCGGAAAAAGATGGTTCGGATGTCGTCTGTGACGGTATGCTTTGGGTGTTGTCGTCCGAACTTACGCTTGTGACGTCGTCCGAATTCACGCTTGAGACATCATCCGAGCTTTGGCCTGCCGGATCCGTGTTTGTGCAGGCAGCGAATGTAAAAGCAAGCATAAGCGCGATACAAATTGCAAATAATTTTTTCATGGATATTATCCTTTGCTACAATAAATTTACGGTGTCAACGCGGCAGCCAACCGCGTGAATCCGTGCTTGTTGTTTAAGCCATAATAAGAGGGTAATTGGTCTGACGATTCTCCTTTTGGACTATAACGTCCGCAAAAAAAACAGTCAGCCATCCTCTTATTGCGGCGTTCGATTAGAGCAGGTAGTTCCGCTCCTCGCGAGTGCGTTCGTGTAACCAAGCAAATAGAATAGGCAATAAGCAAAACGATGGTCACCGATTACAAAATCTATTTTAGCGAGGTTTTAATATGAACGCTGTTGGTATTGACGTTTCAAAAGGCAAAAGTA
>JBAYZO010000010.1:0-40233 GCA_041672465.1 Eubacteriales bacterium | reverse complement strand
GGAAAACAACCGCATATTCCAAAGGGACAACAACGGCAACGAGATGAAGCCCGAAAAAACACTTTACCCCCTTTGGGTGACGACAGAGCTGTTCGACTCATCGGGGTACTCAAACGAACCGCTTTATTTCTTTTTGGATTCCGGCGAGCATGGAATCACCTTCACCGCCGTCCGCGAACCGGTTTTGGTCAAAAGCGTAAAACTCGTTCCTCCCCCGGTGGAAAAAACATACAGCGAATACCTTGAAGAGTACATATCCGCCGGCGTTAAAGATTATACCGGCAGCGAAGTAATTAAGATACAGGCTGAATATCCCTCTCTTATCTCTGACAAAACCATTTATCAGCTTAACGACCGCTCGTCCGCCATCACCGAACCACAGGACGCGGCGCTCCAGCGCCTTAACGCCATAGGCGGCGACAAATGGACCTATGTCGGGCAGTGGATAGAATATAAAGTAAATGTCCCCGAAGACGGCTTTTACAATATAGCCATTCGCTATAAGCAGTCGTTTTTGGAGGGCATGTATGTTTCGAGGAAGATATACATAAACGGCGTTCTCCCTTTCGCGGAGGCCGCCAATTGCCGCTTTAACTTTGACGACAGCTGGAGCTCCGGCGGATTTTACGATTCGCAGGCGACCCTCCCCGACGGCGAAAAGTTTTTTAAATTTTTCCTCCGCGAGGGCGAAAACACCATTCGTCTTCAAGTGGTGCTGGGCGACATGGCGGAAGTGCTCAGCGCGGTTGAGAACATTTTAACAAACGCCAACGGATATTACAGAAAAATATTGATGTTAACCGGCCCCGACCCCGATGAAGTCCGCGACTACGGCTTTGAAAAGCTTATGCCCGACGTGCTTAGGGGGCTTAAAAACGCCGCGGCCGACCTTTACGATATTTCCGCGAAGCTTACCGAAATAACCGGCGTTCGCGGCAACAATAACGGAACTCTTGAAAGAGTGGCGCTTATCCTTGACAGAATGGGGCGCTACCCCGACAAAATCGCCGCGACTTTCTCCACGATGAAAGACTACTTGGCGGCGCTGGGCTCATGGCTGACCTCAATGCAAAAACAACCGCTTGAGCTTGACTACATAGCCATTCAATCGATAACACATAAGCTCCCCAAGGCGGAAGCGGGTTTTTGGGCGACAATTTGGAACGAAATCAAAAAGTTCTTTGTCTCTTTCTTTGCAGACTATAACTCCATAAGCTCAACTCGAAAAATGAGCGATGAAGAAGAAGCAAACCTGAAATCGGCCGCCATTGAGGTGTGGACTACATCCAGCCGCGACCAAGCGCAGATAATCAAGCGTTTGGTTGACGACGACTTTATGCCGAAATACAATATCCCCGTTAACGTTAAGCTTGTTATCGGCGGCACCCTGCTGCCGGCGACCCTTGCGGGAACGGGGCCTGACGTCGCCATGAATATCGACCAGTCGACCCCGATAAACTACGCGATCCGTTCCGCCGTGCTGTCTCTCAACTCGACCAAACACGGCTATGACTTCAACGACTTCAGCCAGTTTGAGGATAACCCCGCTTACACCGGGATAATTGACAAAGTGGCGACCTTCGACGAAGTGTTTTCGCGTTTCGCCCCCACCGCGAGCGTGCCCATAACGCTGTACGGCGAAACCTACGCCGTCCCCGACACGATGTCTTTCTCAATGATGTTCTACCGCAAGGATATCTTTGTTATGGAAGACCTCGCCGTCCCCAACACATGGGATGAGTTTAAGACCTGTATCTCAACCCTGCAGGCCGACAAGCTTAACATCGGGTTCCCGCAGGGCGTCTCGGGCGCAATGATACTTATGTATCAGCAGGGCGAAAGGCTTTATGACGAGGGCAATTACGATTATTACCTCGAAACCTACCCCGAACTCTTCGGCTATGACGAAAAAACCGGCGAATACACCCAAAACGTGTATGAAAAAACGTTTTATGACGACGAGGGCAACGCTTACACCAAGACCGTTCCCATGACCGACGGCATGACAATCAACCTTGACTCGAACGTCTCGCTCGCCGCGTTTAAAAAAGTCTGCCAGTACTTCACAATGTATGACTTCCCGGTTTCATACGCGCTCGCCGACCGTTTCCGCGACGGCACAATGCCGCTTGCGGTGGCCGACTACGCCTCAACTTATAACACGCTCATCGTCTTCGCCCCGGAAATCACGGGACTGTGGGAATTCACCCCCCTCCCCGGCACAGTGCTTGAGGACGGAAAAACCATTGACAACACTACCGTGGCGTCTATTTCAACACTGATACTCATGCGTTCGGTGACAAAGCAAAACGCTTTTTCCGCTTGGACTTTCATGCAGTGGTGGACATCCGCCGAAATTCAGTCGTCATACGCCAATGAAATGGAAGCGCTCCTCGGGCCCTCGGCAAAACAGTCGACAGCCAACCTTGAGGCGCTGTCCCTCATGAGCTGGTCAAAGGACGAATACGACAACCTTATGGCTCAGTTCAACGCCGTGCAGTGCACTCCGGAATTCCCCGGCAGCTATATAATCGGCCGTTACACCGGGTTCGCGTTCCTCGACGCCTATAACAAGCACGCGGAACCGGTGACAAAAATGCTTTCATATATTGTCTCCATCAACAAAGAGCTTACCAGAAAGCGCAAGGAATTCGGCTTGCTGACACAAGACGATTTCAGGGATATAGACGCTTCCCGCCTTGACGGCTGACGCGGTTATAAAGTAAGCGAGGAGGATTTTACATATGTCAAAAAACAGCGCCGACACGGTCATAGTCAGGAGCGGTATGACCAAAATACGGTGGACGCTAATCCAGATGAAGAAATATAAAGTCGCCTATATGATGGTAGCGCCGTTCTTTATATTGTTCTTCCTGTTTACCGTCATACCTGTCGTGCTTTCGCTCTTGCTGAGCTTTACCACGTTCAACTTGCTCGAATGGCCTGACTTTGTGTTTATGGATAACTACATAAGGCTGTTCCTCGATGATGAAATATTCCTTATAGCCATTAAAAACACCCTTGTGTTCGCGGTTGTCACGGGGCCGGCGTCTTATCTTATCTCTTTGTTCTTCGCTTGGTTTATCAACGAACTCAGACCAAAGATAAGAGCGTTCGTCACCTTGCTCTTTTACGCCCCGTCGATTTCCGGCAGCGTTTACCTTATCTGGACCGTCGCTTTCTCAAGCGACCAGTACGGGTTCGCCAACGCTTGGTTTATGAAACTGGGGATTATCAATAAACCCGTGCTCTGGTTCCAGAACGAAAAATATATCCTGCCGCTTATTATAGTAGTGGCGCTCTGGACCAGTCTCGGCACCTCGTTCCTCACCCTTATCGCGGGGTTTCAGGTAGTCGACCGCACGCTTTATGAGGCGGGCGCCGTCGACGGCATTAAAAACCGCTGGCAGGAGCTGTGGTTTATCACTCTCCCCACCATGCGCCCGCAGCTTATGCTCTCGGCAATCCTCGCCATAACCGCGTCGTTTGGCTTCGGGGGCATTATCACCGCGCTTGTGGGGTTCCCAAGCCCTAACTATTGCGCGTGGACGATGATGCACCACCTTGAGGACTACGGCGGAATGCGCTTTGAAATGGGCTACGCCTCCGCCATAGCGACCATTCTCTTCCTTATGATGATAAGCTGCAACCTGCTTGTTACGAAAATGCTGAGAAAGGTAGGCACCTGAGCATGAGTATAAAGAGTTTAAATATCTTCAAAAGAAAACAGCCAAAGGAACAGTTCCAGCGCTCGATAAACCGCACGGTCAAGGGCGACATCGGCATTTACATAATACTCGCCCTGTTCGGCACTTTAATGGTAATACCGCTCGTCTACGCTATCGGGCAGTCGCTCAAACCCCTTGAGGAATTCTGGGTGTTCCCTCCAAGACTTATACCCGTCAACCCCACGCTGAAAAACTTTAAAGACCTGTTCAGGCGGATGGGGGACAGCTGGGTGCCTTTTTCGCGGTATATATTCAACACCGTGCTTATCTCCACCGTCGGCACCGCGGGGAACGTGCTTTTCTCGTCCTACGCCGCCTACGCCATTTCAAAAATCCCCTTCCCGGGGAGAGGCCCCCTGTTTAAGATGATCGTCTACTCGCTGATGTTCAGCTCAACCGTCACGGGTATCACGATGTTTATAATAATGAAGAACTTCGGCTGGATCGACACCTACCTCGCCGTAATCGTGCCGGCGTTCTGTACCACTTTCGGGCTGTATCTTATGAAACAGTTTATGGAAACCTCCGTGACCGACGCGGTGCTCGAATCCGCGCGAATCGAGGGGGCGTCCGAAAACAAGATATTCTGGAAGATAGCCATGCCCATGGTTAAACCCGCGTGGATCACGCTTATCATATTCGCGTTTAAGGATCTCTGGAACACCGGCGCCAATATGTATATTTACAGCGAACAGCTCAAATCGTTCAACTACGCCATAAGCCAGCTCGTCACAGCCGGCATTTCGCTGACGGGCGTTTCGGCGGCCGCCACCGTGGTTATGATGATAGTTCCCATCGTGGTCTTTGTCATAACCCAGTCAAACATCATTCAAACCATGTCCACCTCGGGCATGAAAGACTAAGGAGGAATACGATGGGTAAAAAAATAATTAAAGTATTGCTTCTTTCCATTTGTTTAATAATGCTCTTCGGCGGCGTTATGGCAAGCGCGCTTATACCGTACCAGACATATACATATAATGTCAACGGCGTACAGCAGCCCTCCCCCGACGCCTATGTGCCGGAAAAAATTATTTCATCAAGCACTATTAAGAAAGGGCTTGACGACAAGGTCAACGAAATGGCATCCCAGCTTTACGGGGAAAATTGGGTGGACATTCAAACGCTGAGCGACGTCTTTGTGGATAAACTCGGCTATGTGTACCTTGTAGACAAAGGCTCGTCCTCGGTCGCCAACAGCGGAAGAATCATCTGCCTTGACGAAAATTACAATCTCCGCCTTATCATAAACACGTTTGTAAACCAAATGGGCGTTCCGGACGCGTTGTCTTCCCCCGGCGGCGTTTATGTCTCCGACACCGAAATAATAGTGGCGGACACCGAAAAAAAGCGCGTTGTTATTTTTGACAAAGTGGGGAACTTCAAGCTTATCGTCCCCGAACCCTCAAGCGATATCTTCCCGGAAGTAAGCATTTACAAGCCCGACGCGGTTGCCACCGACGCCGCCGGGACGATTTATGTCGTCTCGAAGACAGTCCACTACGGGGTTATCTCCCTCAACCGGGACGGCTCGTTCAACGCTTTTATCGGCCCGCAAAAAACTACTTACAGCGCGTGGCAGCTTATCTGGCGGAAGTTCCAAACCGAAAAACAAAGAAAAGCCTCAATCCGTATCGTCCCCACCCCTTACAATAACCTGATGATAGACGACGAAGGCTTTTTATACGTCACCACCGCCTCTATCGAACAGTGGGCGCAGCAGTCCGCTATCTGGGGCAAAGACAAGACGGGCAAATACGCGCCCGTTAAAAAGCTCAACCCGAGCGGAAGCGACGTCATGCTGAGAAACGGGTTTTACCCCCCGTCCGGCGAGGTTAACATCCGCACTTTCAGCAACTCCACGTTTTCAACTTTCGGACCGTCAACAATTGTCGACGTGGCGTTGGGGCCAAACGGGATGTGGACAATTATCGACCAAAAACGCAGCAGAGTTTTCACATATGACACAAACGGCAACCTGCTCTTTGCCTTTGGCGATAAGGGCGACCAAGTGGGGCTTATTCAAAACCTTACCGCGGTTTCATATCAGGGGACAAATCTCCTCCTCCTCGACTCCACCTCCAACAACGTCACGGTGTATAAACGCACGGTGTACGGCGACCTGCTCGCCGCCGCGCTGCAGAACACGGAAGACCAGAATTACAGCGAGGCGGTGAAATATTATGTCTCCATACTCCAGCACAACAACAACTATGACGCCGCTTATATCGGAATAGGCGACTCCCTTTACAACGACCGTAACTTTGAAGAGGCAATGACGTTTTACAGGTACGCGTATGACACCACTAACTTTTCCAAGGCATACGCGGAATACCGCAAAGCGTGGGTTGAAAAATGGATACTCGTCATCCCCGCCGTTGTTATTGTTTTTGTGGTCGCGTGGAATCTGCTTTTAAAGTACGCCAAAAAGGAAAACATTAAAAACCGCGTTTACCGCGAAAAGCGGACTCTTAAAGAAGAGCTGTTATACGCTTTCCATTTAATACTTCACCCGTTTGACGGTTTCTGGGACTTAAAGCACGAAAACCGCGGCGGCGTCAGGGGCGCTACGGTTATCTTCTTATCCACGGTCTTAGTGTTTATCTATCAGGCGATAGGGCGCGGTTACTTATATAATCCCTATGGGTCCGGCGTAAGCTATTTCCAAGAAATCCTATCCGTGGCGATGCCGCTGTTTTTGTGGGTGCTCGCCAACTGGTGCCTTACGACATTATTTGACGGCGAGGGCACTTTCAAGGATATTTATATCGCCACCTGCTACGCCCTCACCCCGCTTCCCATACTCATTCTCCCCACGATATGGCTCTCCAACATAGTCACCGCTGAGGAAATGGCTATCTTGGGGCTGGTCAGCTCGCTCGCGTTTGCATGGCTGGGGCTGCTTGTCTTCTTCGGGATGATGGTTATACACGACTACACGCTGGGCAAGAACGTGATGACGACGGTCGGCACGATAGTGGGAGCGGCGTTTATCATGTTTATATGTATACTCTTCGGCAACTTATTAAAACAAGTCTTTACTTTCGGCTATAACATATATGTTGAGATAGCCTTTAGATTATCATAGAAAGGATGGTTAGTAGAATGAAAAAATCGGCATTAAGGCTAATAATCCTGTTTTTAACCTTAATTATTATAGCCCCTTCCGTCCTTTCGGTCGTTTCATTCGCGGCGGAAAATTCGGAGGCAACGGGGGGCAATGACTGGAGCGCCCTGGACCCCGCTTACACCGCGGCTGAATTCAACACGGTTGGGGAAAGAATTTTGGGCAACGACGTCATCTCACCCATGAAACTCGTGCTGACGGGCTACGGGTACGCGCTTTACAACGACCCGGCGACAGGCGAGGTTATCTGCCTAAAGCTTAAACAGCCGGACGAAAACGGCGAATACTCTCGGACCGACGGGGTTTACGACTACACCGGTTATTACTGCACAAACCCCTATCTTTTGGGGCAGTCGGTATCGACAGACGGCAAGTCGTCTTCGCTTTCGGTTAAGAAGACATTGCTCTCGCAGCTGCTCGTCAAGTTTACCGAAAACACCACCGCCACAACGCTTGAATCCTACGCCAACTCCGCGCTGTTCAACCAGATAACGGTCAAAGCTATCCGCGGGGGGTTGAGGGTTGAATACACCATAGGGCGGGAAGAAACCACATATCTCGTCCCAAGGCTTATCAGATTTGAAAAGTGGATGGACCTTCTCGTTCAAATCGCCGAAACCTCCACCACCCCCAAAGACAAAAAAGTCTTTATGGCGTACTACGTGATCAAGGCGATCTCGCCCGAACAGCTTTCCCCTTGGCTTGATGGTTTTGATAAAGACAGCGTAACGGCGGGAACTCTCGAATACCTGTTTATGACCCGCAAGGAATTTAACAGCCGCTATAAGGGCACACAGTCGTCAAACGCTTTCGGCGTTCTGGCGGGCGTTTACTCGAACTATGTTGAGGACACTCAAACAAAATCCAGAAAAACCATAGAAGAAACCCAAAAGCTGTACCCCTGCACCTCGTCTTTCGCGGTGATGCTTTTTGAGGGTTCCGCGAAAGCCGCGGAAATCAGAAAAGTCGAGCAAATCGTAAAGCTCAACACCAGCTATACCAAAGAGCAGCTGGCGGAAGACCACGCGGAAACCGACTATATCGCCAGCGATAAAATCCCGGCGCTGTTTAAAATGGCTATCGAGTACACCCTTAACGAAAACGGGCTGTATATCCGCCTCAACGCCGGCAACATAAGGTTTGATTCTTCCAACTATACGCTTGACAATATCTCCGTTCTCCCCTACGCCGGGGCGGCAAGCGTGTATAACGAGGGGTATATCTTCTCGCCGGACGGTTCGGGTACAATTTTTGACTTAAAATCGTTAGCCGGCACTCAGTTTACCACCACAAACAGTATTTACGGGCAGGACTACGCTTACCACAGCATTGTCGGCGCTAATAAAGAAGTGGTGCGGTTCCCGGCGTTCGGCGCCGTCGAGGCGATAACAACTTCGGAAGAATATATCGATTACGAAACCATTCTTAACGAAGAGGGCGAAGAAGAGACCATCGAGGTCATTAAGACTAAAGACACCCGGCATAAATACGGCTATCTCGCGGTTATCACTTCCGGCGACAGCCTTTCCAAAATCACCATCGCCAACGGCGGCGCGCTCCATATGTTCGCCTACGCCTACACCATGTTCAACCCCCGCCCGAGCGACACCTATGTGCTTGACGGCGGTATTTCCGCCGGCACGGACGCCATGTGGACGGTTGAGTCAAAGCGCAGGTACACGGGCGACTTCGGCATCCAAATCTTTATGCTTGACGAAGAAACAGCCTCCTACGCCGGCATGGCTAACGCGTACAGGGACTATCTTGTTCAAACAGGGGCGCTCACCAAGCTGGAGGAAGACGCAAGCGCCGACATTCCCCTCTACATAAAGACTCTCGGCGCGCTTGAGACGACAAAAACCGTGTTCGGCGTTCCGGTTATCACGACCGTTCCGCTAACCAGCTTTGACAAAACCGTTGAAATGCTGCAAAAGCTTAAACAAAGCGGCATTGACAACGTCAAGGTGTTAATGGAAGGCTGGTGCAATAAAGGCATGTGGCCTTTGGTACCCTCCGGCATTGAGCTTTGCGACGCGCTCGGCGGCAAAGCGGGGTGGAACAGGCTTATGAAGTATGTTAACGACTCCGCAAACGGAACTGTAAGCTTGTACCCGGACCTTGAATTTATGCTCGCCTACCGCGACGAAATGTTTGACGGCTTTTCGCCCTCCGACGACCTCGCCAAAACCATTGACGACAGAGGCGCGAGCTATAAGATTTATGACTCAATCTTTCAGGGCTACTGGCGCACCGGCGACGGAATAATGTCCTCCAACGTCATAGAAAAGTTTTACAACAAAACCTACGCCGACTATTCCAAGCTTAACGTGGGCGGCATCGCGGTTTCCTCAATGGGAGCGCTGCTTTCGTCGGACTTTAACGAAGACGACCCCCTCAACAGGGAAGACTCAAGGAAAATAGTCACGCGGCTTCTTAAAAAGATAAGGGAACAAAACGGAAAAGTGCTTGTCGCGGCGGGCAACTCCTACACCCTGCCGTATGTAACCGATATCGTTGACGTTCCGCTTGACGACTCGCGGTATAAATACACCGTGGCGTCGGTTCCGTTTTACGGGATGGTTCTCCACAGCTATGTCGAATTTACCGGCACCGCTATAAACCTCGCCGGCGACTACCGCTATCAGCTCCTTAAAACAATTGAAAACGGCGCGTCGCCTCAGTTTGTCATCGCGATAGAAAACACCGCGGAACTTAAGCAGTACGCCAATGACTCGGTGCTCGGCGCTTATTATTCCGTCAAGTATTCTATCTGGCTCGCCGATATGGTCAACACTTATAAGGAGCTTAACGCGGCGCTTAAGGGCGTAAAACATTCATCTATTATAAACCATGAATTTATTGACGACGACCGCAGGGTGGTGATGGTGACTTATGACAACGATACCGTGTTTCTCATCAATTACCTCAGGAACGATTATGAATTCGTTTACGGCGGCGAAAAACTTCTGGTAAAAGCCAATGACTTTTTGGTCACCACCGTAAAAGAAGGAGGAGCAGCCAATGGATAAAGCAAAAAGGCGGGGCACAGCCAAGGACACCATTGCCCCTCCCAAGAAGAGCGTGCAATCGCTCAATAAGAAAAAAGCAAGGCTCGGCTGGCTTTTCGTAGCGCCGTTCTTGTTAGGTTTCTTCCTTATTTATCTCCCTATGATTGTCGATTCCATTTACTTCAGCTTTGTTAAGATCGAACCCGTAAGGGGCGGCGGTTACAACGCCATCTGGGTGGGGCTGGAAAACTACTCGTACGCGTTTTTTGAAAACGTTGACTTCACCCAAACGCTTATCGGAAGCATTAAAGACCTTATCTTCAACATCCCCGCGATAGTCATCTTCTCGCTGTTTATGGCGGTGCTGCTAAATCAGAAGATGAAGGGCAGGGCGTTTTTCAGGGCTATATTCTTTATCCCGGTCATTGTTTCCACCGGTATTATCGAATCCATTGACCTGCAAAACATACTTGCGGAAGCCCAGTCGACAATGTCGGACTTCACTTCCGGCACCATGACGTCCACGGCCAACGTCGGAACACAGATTGTGTCGATGATGGACATGCAGCGGTTCTTTTCCGGTATGAAGGTGGGGAACGAGCTTGTCGGCTATGTCACGGGAATCGTAAACAGCGTTTACAGCATTATCAATAAATCCGGGGTGCAGATGCTCATCTTCCTCGCGGGGCTCCAGTCTATTTCCCCGGCGATTTACGAATCCTGCAAAATAGAGGGCGCGAGCTCATGGGAAATCTTCTGGAAGATCACTTTCCCGATGATATCCCCCATGATCTTCGTAAACACCGTGTATACGGTTATAGACTCTTTCACTTCTCAGTCAAACTCGGTTATAAGGTTTATAAACAACGTATATTCCAGCGCCGGCGGCAACGTGCGCTCCACGGCGATGAGCTGGGTATATTTCCTGCTGGTGCTGATGATCTTGGCGCTTGTGGCGGGAATACTCTCGGCCTACATCTTTTATCAGAGAAGGGATTAGGAGGTATCTGAAATGGATAAAGCAGAAAGAAAAGTCAAAATCGACCCTTCGCTCCGCGTCTTTGACGAAAAAACTTCATTTTGGGTACTCCTGCGCTACAAATACCTGACAATGTTCTTCCTCCAGAAAATTATCTGGTCAGTGTTCAGGCTTGTGCTTTTGGTCGGCATATCATATGTCATTCTCCTCCCGTACTTTTCAAAAATCTCGGGTTCGTTTATGAGCAGAAACGACTTTGTCGACGTTATGGTTAAGCTTATACCAAAATACCCAACGCTTGACACCTACAAGGCGATTATCAACGACAACAAGTATTGGTCGGCGCTCCTAAACACCACCACGCTCTCGGCGCTCTGCGGTATAGTTCAAATGCTGACCTGCGCTATCGTGGGTTACGGGTTCGCCAAGTTTAACTTTAAGTTTAAAGGCGTGCTGTTCCTCGCGGTTGTGTTTACCATGGTCGTCCCCCACCAATCAATTCAAATGTCATTGTATATGCAGTTCAGATATTTTGATTTTTGGGGCATCTACGGGGCTGTGGCTAAGGCGTTCGGACTTTCAAAAGAGGCAACCCCCGCCATCGCCAACCTGCTGAATACATACTGGCCGCTGGGGATACTGTCGTTCTGCGGGCTTGCTTTTAAAAACGGGCTGTATATATTTATCATGCGCCAGTATTTTAAGGGCGTTCCCGACGAGCTTGAGGAAGCCGCCTATGTCGACGGCGCCGGCGTGTTTAAGACTTTTATCAAAATCATTATCCCGATGTCGGTTCCGATGATGGTGACAATCTTTATGTTCGCGTTCTCGTGGCAGTGGACGGATATGTTCTATGTCGACTTGTTTTTCAGCAACACCGCCGGTAAGACCGTGCTGCTCCCCGACATCGTCGCGGTGCCGAGATCCCTTGACACGGATTACGCCGCCAAGACGACATATGAGGCGGCAATCAGAAACACCTGCGGGCTGTTAATCCTCGCGCCGATAGTTATCCTCTATATGTTCGCGCAAAGGACGCTTATCGAAGGCGTTGAGCGCAGCGGCATAACAGGTTAGCGTTTCAGTAAGTTTTCACCTTTTGTTTTAATAAAGCCAAAAGCCCCGTTTTTCGGGGCTTTTGGTATGTTTTTATAAAATTATATATCATTTTTATGATTAATTCGCGTTGTTACCAATTACCGCCTTGTAATAAGCGGCGGCGAGATCCGCCACAAGCCCATAGCTCTTCACCCCGGAATCAACCTTCTGTGAGGATAAAAACGCGTTGTTGGTTTTGGTAACCACCTTCGCGGCGGGGGATTTGCGGTATTTTTCAAAGAAAACCGAATACGCGGACATTTCATCCGCTATCTTTTCGCCGTAATAATTGTTTCTGAAATCCTTATAAAGCTGCTTGTCGGCGGAATAAAGCGCGGGCGTCACTTCGTTAAGCACGTTTATGTACCCGCTGTAACGGATATATGGGTCGCCGCTGTTTACGCACACCAAAAACGCCACAAAATTGGCCTCGTCCTCCCGCGCTATACCTCTCTGGTGCGCCATCTCATGCGCTATCGTAAAGGGAATAATAAAATCGGGGTAGTTTACGTTAACATTAGCCTCCCCCGTGAAAAACGTATACACACCCGAAATATGTGTGTAAGTCATAAGGTTTGACAGCGCCACCGGTTTTACCCGCGAGGTAAACATGCCCAAAAAGGCCTTATCTTTCGCGAAATCCGCGAAAGCGCGGTTTACCAGCGTTTCAAGGCGGTCAAACGAATATGGCATATGGGATTCCCCCGAGGCAGCGAAGGATATGAAAGGGATTAGTTTGTCTATTTCACCCGCCAGCCAGACGGCGGTTTCATAAAGCATTTCGCCCGACAAGGGCTCTTTTTCAAGAGACAGATTTTCGGGGAGCGTTTTTCTGAAATAAAGCGGCCCGAACCCTAAAAGAAAGGTAAAAGCCACCGCCAGCGCAATACAAGCGGCACACTTAGCCGATTTTTTAAGAAGCGGAGATCTCGGCTTTTTTCTGAATATGGCAAACAGCAACGCAAGGCAAATTATTACAACCCCCGCCGCCGATGCGATAATAAGAACCTCCGCAAGCGAAAAGGGGAAAAGGGAAGTGACCTTTGCCAATATGTATCTAAGCGAAGCGGAGGGATATCTAGCCCAGAACTCGGCAAACCCAACCGAAAACCGCGCAGTGAGATATACGGCGGCGGAAAACAAAAGCAGCATTAAAACCACAAGCCTTTTCGGTTTTTCCAAAAGCGAGCCGCGCAAAGTTTTTTTTATTAAATTTAAAGCCTTCGCGAAGGTTTTCATGGATTGCAGCATACCTCCACGGTCCAGCCGTTTACGTCGTCAACCCTCCCCCACTGAATATCCGTCAGCTCTTTATAGAGGAACGAGGCGATAGGGCCGATCTTAAAGTCGTTGATTTTCATTTTCTTGCCGCCCCACGCCAGCTCTCCGACCGGGGAGATAACAGCCGCCGTTCCCGTGCCGAACATTTCGTCAAGCCTGCCGTCACTGGCGGCGGCGTAAACCTCGTCTATGGAAATCCGTCTTTCGGTCACTTTATAGCCTTTTCCCGTCAACAGCTCAATTACCGACCTGCGGGTAACGCCGGGGAGAATGCTCCCCTCAAGCGCCGGAGTGATTATCTCGCCGTCTATTTTAAAGAAGACGTTCATCGCGCCCACTTCGTCAATATATTTGTGATGAATCCCATCAAGCCAAAGCACCTGCGCGTAGCCGTTTTCTTCGGCCTTTTTCTGCCCGATAAGGGACGCGGCGTAGTTTCCGCCGACTTTGGCGTAGCCCGTGCCCCCCCTCACGGCTCTGACATATTCGTCCTCAACGACTATCTTAACCGGGTCAAGCCCCGCCGCGTAGTAGTTGCCCGACGGCGAAAGAATAATTATAAACATATAGTTATGGGAGGGATGCACCCCGAGAAAAGGGTCGGTCGCTATTATAAACGGCCTTATGTAAAGAGAAGTGCCGGGCGCGGAGGGTATCCAGCCACAGTCGACCCTGACAATCGTTTTAATCGCCTCCAGCGCGAAACCCGGGTCAATTTTCGGTATGCACATCCTCTCGTTTGTGTTGTTGAGCCGCTCGATATTCTTGTCCGGCCTGAACAGCAGCACCCTGCCGTCTTTGGTTTTATAGGCCTTAAGCCCCTCAAACATCGCTTGCGCGTAGTGAAACACGGCGCAGGCGGGGGAGAGCGAAAGGTTGCGGAAAGGTTCAACCCTCGCGTTATGCCAGCCCTTTGACGTTGAATAGTCGCAGATAAACATATGGTCGGTAAAGAGCTTGCCAAACCCAAGCTTGTCCGGGTCGGGCTTTAGTGAGGGAGAAGTGTTTTTCGTTAATTTGATTTCCATATATATGTTTCCTCCTGAGGGTGTTTATAATATCGGGTTGAATAATATAAGCCGGCTTTTCCGCTTTTCGGGGGTAAAATTAAAACCCCTTAACAAGGTCTGATTATATCACAAATTAATTAGTTATTCAATAGAATTTCATATCCTTTTGCAAGAAAAGAACAAATCTCTTTCATCCTTTATTTGCAAACCCGGCAAACATAGCCTAAAAAAAGGTTTTTGCGGGAAAAACAAGAATAAAACTGAAATTATAGCAAAACCCCCGCCAAAATTTTAAGGCGGGGGTAAAAATATTTTGTTTTTCGTCTGACCTTTAAGAGAGCAGCGCCCTATCGTTGGCGAACTCTCCTCCGCCGGACTGCGAAAACTTTTCAAGGAGCGTCTCGACGGTCAGCTTTTTCTTTTCCTCGCCCGAAATATCAAGCGTTATCTTTCCGTCGTTCATCATTATAAGCCGGTTGCCGTGCTTAATCGCGTCACGCATGTTATGGGTGACCATAAGCGCGGTGAGCGCGTGCTCGGAAATTAATTTTTCCGTTAGAAGTAAAACTTTTATCGCCGTCTTGGGGTCAAGAGCGGCGGTGTGCTCGTCAAGCAAAAGGAGCTTTGGCTTTTTCAAGGTCGCCATAAGAATTGTCAGCGCCTGCCTTTGCCCGCCGGAGAGGAGCCCCACCTTTGTGGTAAGCCGCGTCTCAAGCCCCAAATCCAGCTCGGCGAGGGCTTCCTTATATTTTACGCGCTCTTTTTTGCTTATCCCCCACCTCAGCGTGCGGGTTTTCCCCCGTCTCAGCGCCAGCGCGAGGTTTTCTTCTATCCCCATATTAGAGGCAGTCCCCGTCATCGGGTCTTGAAACACCCGCCCCAAGAACAGCGCTCTCTTATGTTCGGGGAGCCCCGTCACGTCTTTTTGATCTATGACAATCTTCCCGCAATCGACCGGCCATGTCCCCGCGACAGCGTTGAGGAGCGTTGATTTTCCCGCCCCGTTTCCGCCGATAACGGTGACAAAATCGCCCTCGTTCAAGACAAGGTCAATGCCGTTCAGGGCGTTTTTCTCGTTTATCGTGCCGGGGTTGAATGTTTTGCTTATCCCTTTTACCTCAAGCATTGCCGTTATCCTTTCCCTTTGGGTTTACCGCGTTTTTCCCCGCTTTGCGGAAAGAGCTCTTCGCCTGCCCCGAAAGATAAGGCGCGGCGAGGAAGAGCGCCACGACAACGGCGGTGAACAGTTTAAGGTCGTTTGTGTTAAGCTTAAGCCAGAGCACAAAGTTAACCACCATATAATAAATCACCCCGCCGCTAATGACAAACCCCAAAGACCCGGCGAAATTAAGGCGTTTTCTAAACAGCGCCCCGCCTAAAATCTCCCCTATTATAACCGCCGCGAGCCCTATCACGATAGCGCCTCTCCCCATGTTAATGTCGGCGTAGCCTTGGTACTGTGACATAAGCCCGCCCGACAGCGCGACAAGCCCGTTTGAGAGAGCAAGCCCCAAAACCTTTGTGCGGTTAATGTTTATCCCCTGCGCCTTGCTCATGGCGGTGTTGTTGCCCGTGGCGCGGAGCGAGCAGCCGACTTCGGTGCCGAAAAACCAGTAAAGCAGTCCGATGAGCAAAACGGCGAAAACAATCTCCACCAAAATGGCGGTTGAAATATACCGCGAGGATATAATAAGGTTGTATTTGTCAACATTCAGCGCCTTGTTGGCGGCTCCGTCCATTATTCGCAGATTTATCGAATAAAGGGCGAATTGGGTGAGGATTCCGGCGAGTATGGCGGGTATCCCGAGCGCGGTGTGGAGCACCCCGGTAAAAAACCCGGCGAGCATCCCCGCGGCGACGGCGATAACAAGCGCCAGCGGCGCGGGCGTGCCCGAGACGATAAGCATAACCGTCACCGCGCCCCCCAAGGCAAAGGAGCCGTCAACCGTCAGGTCGGCGATATTTAGCAGCCTGAAAGTGATATACACGCCGAGCGCCATAACACCCCAAACCAAACCCTGAGCCACTCCGCCGGGGAGACTGTTAAAAAGATGAACCGGGTCAAGGGAAGAAAAATACGCGAGCATTTAAAATTAAATCTCCTTTGTCTTTTGGCTTTTAAAGTCGCCCCAAGCGGGCGCTTTTAACCTTTCAGCTAAAAGCGCCGGCTTTTCAGGCGTTTGTTGTATTATTTTAAGGGTTGAAAGCTTTAGCCTTCAAGTTCAGCTATTACTTCATAGCCTTCGGGAATGGTGACGCCAAGAGCCGTCGCGATGGCGGAGTTATACATTTTTGTCACCGACGCGGCAAACTGAATGTCAAGCGTTTTAATGTCGGCTTTCCCGGTAAGCACTTCATATGCCATAAGGCCGGCTTTGTAGCCGATGTCGTAGTAGCTGATTGAAAGCGTCGCCACTCCGCAAGCCCTGCATATGTTTTCCTCGCCGGCGATTATCGGCTTACCCGCGGGGAGAGCGACGTTGTTGATTGCCTCGGCGCACTCGGCCGCCGTGTTGTCGGTGGGGATGTAGAGCACGTCGCATTCGTTGCAGGCAAGCTGCGTGACGCTGGCGACGTCGTTGGAATCCGAAAACGCGAAAGTTTTAACCGTGTACCCCAAACTTTCAAGCTTTGGCTTGACCACGTTTACCTGATAAATCGAGTTCGGCTCACCCGAGCAGTAAAGGATTCCCGCCACGCCGTGAGTTTCGGCGGGGAAGAGTTCGGCGACCATTTCAGCCTGCTTGTCAAGCGGGGCGAGGTCAGAGGTGCCGGAGATGTTTTTGCCGGTGGCGCCCGTCCAGTTTTCAATGTCAAGCGCGGTGGCGTAGTCTGTGATCGACGTCCCGATAATGGGGATTTTCGCCGTAGCGGATGATGCCGCTTGGAGCGCGGTGGTGGCGTTTGCCATAATCAAATCCACTCCGGACGCCACAAAGTTAGAGCAAATGGTGGAGCTTGTTGCCGGGTCACCGGCGGCGTTCTGGTAGTTAAACGTAACTTTGTCGCCTAACTTTTCGGTGAGCGCTTCCTTAAAGCCGCGGGTCGCCTCGTCGAGAGCGGGGTGCGGCGCGAGCTGGCAGATGCCGACCGTGTACTTATCTGTTTTGCCGGTGTCCGAGCAGGACGAAAGAAAAACGGCGGTAAGACAAGCCAGCGCGATAAAAACGGTTAATAAGGTTTTTTTCATTGTTGATAACTCCTTTTTTTATTGATAACTGATTGCATATTTGGGCAGGCGGCGATTTTGGGAACAAAAAAGCCCCCGTACCCAAATCGGATACAGAGACGATGAGAATACAAACACCGTGTTACCACTCTGCTTCGCCGTCCCCTTGCGGTGACGGCCTTATGGGGCATAAATGTCCCGCGATATAACGGTCGCGCCCGGCGCTGTTTTGTCTTTTCTTCAGCGCGCGGCTCCCGGAGCGTATATACATGCGAAAGCAGGTTTGCCTTTCACCGGCCGGCAACTCTCTTGACAAGCTATTTTCCGCAGGTCTCTCTTCCGTTCACAGCCTTAACCTTTTTGTTTGAAAACAACTTTTTCCCGTATTTTTATTAAAGAAAAAGTAATCCCCCAAAAAAAGATTGATTAACTCTACCATATTAAAATAAAAAAGTCAATATCCTTTATAAAAAATCCATTAAAAACAAGCAAAAAAATAGAAATAAGGCGTTTTACCCCGGTCTGTTTAAGCATATTGACCTCAAAGGGATATTATTCCGCCAATAAACTTGTGTAAAAAGCTTGAAAAAGTCTTTTAAAAGTGCTATAATTACCTGTAAAACAAAAAACCAGAAGGATATTTTAACTTAAATCTAAGGAAAAAGCAGGTTAAATAAATCATGGTTGATTTTTTTCGGGTACTTAAAAGCTCGGCCGCCGGGCGTGCTTCGGCTATTTTCGCGAAAGCCAAATCTCTCTTCAAGGCGGCGCCGAAGGCTGTTGTGGCGGGGGCGCTGTCTTGTATTGCCGTGGCGGCGGCTTTTTTGGTGTCCCAAGCGTTTATAGGAACGGTAAGAACGCCGCCGGAGAACACAAAAACCGAATATAAATCCGCGGCGGAAGACAAAACCCCAAGGCTGTTTTCGGCGCAAACCCCCTCGGCAGAGACAACAATAGAAATTGAAACAAAAACAGAAAAACCGCCAAAAGATAACCTTGTCCGGTGCTACGCTATCTACATAAACGGAACCAAAATCGGTACGGCAAACGCGAGGGCGACCCTTGATTATCTGCTCTATAAACAGGCGGAAGAACAAGCGGGCGAGGTGTTCGGCGAATTTGAGTCGTTTAAGATCAAAGACGAGATTTCGTTTAAATACATACCCGTCAGCCGCCCGGATCCGTTTTTAAAGCTTAGCATAAAATTCGCGAGAACGCGCCTTAACCTTAATGTGTCGGTTATTAAAGAAAAAAGCGAGCCTATCGGCTTTTCCGTGCTTTATATCGACTCCGCCGAGCTTGAATACGGCAGGGAAACCATTGTGAAAGCGGGTACGGACGGGGTCGCTTCAAACATATACGAAGTTACATATAACCTCCCCGCCGGGACAAAACTTCAAGAAAAGCTGCTTGAGTCAAGCACAATCACCCCCCCGGTCGACAAAGTTATAAAAAGAGGGATAAAGCTTTCAAAAGACAGCGTCCCCACCAACCTAAAAATGTTTATAATGCCGTATGACGGCGGCATCACATCCGAATACGGAACAAGATATCTGTTCGGGAGCACCTTCCACGGAGGCATCGATATAGCCGCCAAAAAAACCGGCGACAGCTGTTACGGCGGTTACATAAAGGCGGCGGGCGACGGCAGGGTGGTGTTCGCGGAAAGCTACGGGCTGTTCGGCAACCTGACGATAATAGAACACAAAAACGGTATAAGAACATATTACGCCCACCAAAGCAAAATTCTTGTCTCTGTCGGCGACGAGGTTAAAACGGGAGATTATATCGGCCGTATCGGCGCCACGGGCGAGGTTACCGGCCCGCACCTTCATTTTGAAGTCAGGCTCCCCGACGGCAACGGCGAATATTACAGGGTTGACCCGAAAAACTTTATAATAAACTATGATAGCTATTACAGAAAATAATCACAAACCCAACAATTTAACTTCAAAAAACAGAGCGCGGAAGCGCTCTGTTTCGTTTACACATATAAAGCGTATTACGGCGTTGCCTTGACTTTTTTTAGAACCGCGAACCTCGGCAATCCGTCAACTTTCGGCATTTTGGTCTCCCCCTGAATGAGCGGCAGAGCGTATTCGGCGAACTTATCGTTCAGCCCGTCACCCTCGGCGTTAAACCAATCGGCGGGGATTGTTTTTTCGGTATTAGCCACCGAAGTGAGGTCGAAAAGCTTGATTTTGCACTTGTATTTTCCGTCTTCGCTTACCCTTTCAAAACCCACCATTTTGTCCGTCACTCCATCGCGGGCGAACTCAACGGCGGCCTTGCCGGCGGAAAAAGCCTCTTCAATATCCGTTTGGGACGCCAAATGCGCGGCGCAGCGCTGAAGCAGCGAGAGCTCAATCCCCCGCACTTTCGCGCCGGTTTTGCTCTTGACATATTCCGCGAGATACGACGCCAGCCCGCCGAGCTGGGCGTGGCCGAAACCGTCTTTCGCGTTTGACAGGTCGTTGCCGTATTCGGAAATATATCTGCCGTTCTTGTCTTTTATTCCCTCGGATACGGCGACAATGCACTTGCCGGACTTTTCATATATGGATTTAACCTTCGCCATAAAAACGTCTATGTCAAAATTATTCTCCGGGCAATAAATCAGGTTCGGTCCCGCGCCTTTAAGGCAGGACAAATAAGAGGCGGCGGTGAGCCAGCCCGCGTTTCTCCCCATTATTTCCACAATTGTAATCATTCCCGTGTCATACACATGGGCGTCGTTGTAAATTTCCATAAGCGACGTCGCGATATATTTGGCGGCCGAGCCGTAACCCGGGCAGTGGTCGGTGCCGAACAGGTCGTTGTCAATTGTTTTGGGAATCCCCATCACCCTGCACTCATAGCCGTGATCCAGCATAAATTTTGAAATTTTATTGCAGGTGTCCATGGAGTCGTTGCCGCCGTTGTAAAAGAAATAGCGGACGTCGTATTTTTTGAATATCTCAAGAATCCGCATGTAATCGGAATCGTCCTTTGACGGGTCTTTGAGCTTATAGCGGCAGGAGCCGAGCGCCGAGGACGGCGTGTATTTTAAAAGTTCAAGCTCGTTTTTATCTTCTTCCCCCAAATCTATAAGATTATCGTCAAGCACGCCCTTTATTCCGTTTAAAGCGCCATAGACGCGGGTGATAAAACTGCTTTCAAGCGCTGTTTTTATGGCGCCGTAAGCGGAAGCGTTAATAACGGAAGTGGGTCCGCCCGATTGCCCGATAATACAAGCGCCTGTGAGGTTGTTCATAGCTAAAAACCGCCTTTCAATTTAAATTATATGCATTTTAATACATAATACCACAAAAAAGTTTTTAAATCAATTGTATATTATTAGAAAAGACGGATCAAAAATCTAAGTTTTCTATAAAAAATAACAATAATTTTTATTTATTTACGGCTTTCGGCGCGTTTTTAGCGGCTTTTTCCCAAAAAAGCAAAAGCTTCTTTAAGTAAAATTTTAACTATTTTTTACTCTCTGCCGCCGTTAATATTGACAAAGCGGGGTTTTGTGTTATAATTAGGCAAGCCGTTCCGGCTTTCAAATAATAATTGTAATAAGGGAGAATGTGTTATGCGCTTAGTAAAATTTATTTGCCTGTTGCTCTCGCTCGCCCTATTGATAGGTTTGTCCGCGGCCTGCGGAGTTAAAGATGACCCCGACGTTTCAAAAGAAGCGTCAAGCGATGTCCCCGACTCATCCGGAGATGTGTCTGAAAAAGAATCAACCGAGGAAGAAAAAGGCCCGCTTGACCACCTTGAAACCCAAGACCTTGACCGAACCGTCACTTTTTTGGTGGAAAACTATGCCGGCGGCGGATACGGCTCGCATGAAATCATGCCGTTTGAAGACACAAGCATTGCCGTTTATGTTTCCGAGCGCAACAATCTTGTGGAAGAAAAGCTCGGCGTGACAATCGACGAGATAAGAACCGACAATATGATTAACGACCTCCGCATAGCCGCGCAGGGCGTGGCCGATTTTGACGTCGCCATGCCTTATATGACCAGCGCCGGGCCGCTGATTGCCGAAGGGCTTTTTTACAACCTTTATGATTTTGACGACATTATTAATTTTGACGCCCCCTACTGGGACAAAAACGCCGAAAACAGCATGTCGTTGGGGGGAAAGCTCTACATGACCACAGGTGATTTTTCCGTTTTGACAATGGATGTCACCCACTGCACTTTGTTTAATAAAACCCTTATCGACGAAAAGCATCTCGAAGACCCGTACACGCTCGTCAAAGAGGGCGAGTGGACAATGGACAAAATGCTTGCCATGGCAAAGGAAGTAACCGCCGATACCGACGGCGAGCCGGGGATTACCTTTAAAGACACCGTGGGACTCTTTATAAACGGCAACTACGCCAACAGCCTGTTTATCGGGTCGGGCGAATCGTTCGCTAAAAAAGACCCCTACGGTGTGCCCGAGCTTACAATTTACAACAATAAATCCGTCGGCGTGGTGCAGAAGATATTTGAAATTTTTTCCGACGATAAAGTTTTACATATGGAAAGCTTTCAAACTCAGGCTCAGGCGGCGGGATATGTAAACTGCTACGCGGCCGCCCGCGACGCGCTCGGCAACAACAGGGCGCTGTTTGTCACAATCTCGCTGTCAGACGTGCTGAGTATGAGCAACTATAAAGATGTCTGCGATTTCGGGCTCCTCGTCACCCCGAAGTACACCAAGGAACAGGACAGGTATTACTCGTACATTTCAATTATTTTCGCCACCGGGTGCGTAATCCCCATTTCCAACACCGAACCCGAAATCGCCGCTTTGGTGCTTGAGGCGATGGCGGCCGCCTCCACAAAGACAGTTAAAGTCAACTATTACGAGCGGATACTTAAGCTCCAGAAAATGCAGGACGAAGAGTCCGGCGATATGCTTGATTTTATATTTGACAACCGCGTATACGACATAGGCGCGCTGTATAACTGGAACAGCATGAGGGATTTTGTATCCACCTGCGTAACGGGGACGACAAACACGTTTATCTCCTCGTTTGATTCCCAGAAATCCGCTTTTGAGTCCGCGATGCAGGACACAATCGATTTCTTCTCAAACTGACCCAAATAATTTAGTTTTAGATAGAGTTTTTATGTGAAAGCCAACTCTTTCACACGGGGGCTGCCGGCTTTTTTCGTTCTTCGCCGCTCCCCCGGCTCATCGAAAGGAAAGGTTAAAAATGCCACTTGTAACAAGCACGGAAATGTTTAAAAAGGCCTATGAGGGCGGCTATGCCGTCGGCGCTTTCAATGTCAACAACATGGAAATCGTACAGGCCATTACCGAAGCCTGCAGGGAAGAAAACTCCCCCGTTATTCTTCAAGTCTCAAAAGGCGCGCGCGCCTACGCCAACCACACTTATTTAGTTAAGCTTGTGGAGGCAGCGCTTATCGAATGCCCCGATATCCCCGTGGTTCTCCACCTTGACCACGGCCCGGATTTTGAAACCTGCAAGGCCTGCGTGGACGGCGGGTTCACCTCGGTGATGATAGACGGCTCTTCAAAATCTTTTAAAGACAATATTGTCCTCACCAAAAAAGTCGTCGAATACGCCCACGCCCACGGCGTGGTGGTGGAAGGGGAGCTCGGCACCCTCGCCGGGATAGAAGACGAAGTTGTGGTAGAGGAGGGCATGTCGTCCTACACAAGACCGGAGGAAGTCGAGGAATTTGTGTCAAAGACAGGAGTGGACTCGCTCGCGATCGCTATCGGAACGAGCCATGGCGCGTATAAGTTTAAGCCCGGCAGCAAACCTCAGCTTAGGTTCGATATTCTTGAAGAAGTGTCAAGAAAACTCCCGGGGTTCCCCATAGTGCTCCACGGCGCGTCTTCTGTTCCGCAGGAATACGTCCAAATGGTCAACGCCTACGGCGGAGCGATGCCGGGCGCTGTCGGCGTGCCGGAAGACCAGCTCCGCAAGGCGGCGTCCCTTTCCGTCTGCAAAATTAACATCGACTCCGACCTGCGGCTCGCCATGACGGGCACGATCCGCAAATTTTTCGCCGATCACCCCGAAAAGTTCGACCCCCGCGAATACCTCAAGCCCGCCCGCGCCAACATTAAAGAAATCGTTCGCCATAAGCTCACCGACGTGCTTGGCTGCGCGGGCAAAGCTTAAAGCTTAAAACAAAAGACTTTTATTCATCCAAAAACCCCGCGTTACGCGGGGTTTTTGCGTACAAAGTATAATCGTATTCTTTTTTGCTTAGCGCGGAAAACCGTCTAAAAACTCACCCGCCGCCCTTAAGGCCGCGGAGTAAAGGTTTTGCTCGGCAAGGGTTATATCAATCGTCTCCCCCTCTTTGTAAGGAGGAGCGGCGGCAAAGCTTTTTGTCACGCCGAGTCCGTAAAGTTTGGTCAGATACCCCACGACCGCGCCGCTGATAAGAAAACAGTCGACGCCCTTGGCAAGGCAAATGGCGGCGACCCCGGCGGGGAGCTTTCCGTACAGCGTCTGGGGGTCGGTTTTGCCCTCTCCCGTTACCACAAGGTCATAGCGCGGGATAATTTCCTCAAGTTTTAAAAGAGAAGATATATAGTCAAATCCCCGCTTTAGGCTCCCGCCGGCAAAAGCGGCAATCCCGCCCCCCAGCCCTCCCGCCGCGCCTCCGCCCCTCAGCGTAAACAGGTCTGGCGGCGAAATAAGCCCGGCAAGGTTTTTCATTCCCGCCTCAAGAATTTCGACTCCGGCTTGATCAGCCCCTTTTTGGGGGGAATACACGCGGGAAGCGCCGTCCTCCCCGCAAAAGGGGGTGGAAACGTCATAACAGCCGGTGATTGAGACGCCCGAGTATTTTGCGTTGACAGCCGAAAGATCGACGGAAGTTATATCTTTAAGCGTCCCCCCGACCGGTACGGGAGAGCGCGTTCCGTAAAACTTCCCGCCCAGCGCGCAGGCGAACCCCGTTCCGCCGTCGTTTGTCGCCGAGCCGCCCAGCCCTATTATAATGTCTTCAGCGCCGTTTAAAACGGCGTGGGCGACCAGCTCCCCAACCCCGTATGTGGTGGTTTTGAGCGGGTCTCGGCGGTCTTTGGGGACAAGTCTTAACCCGCACGCCTCCGCCGACTCAATCACGGCTGTTTTCCCCGCCAAAATATAAGACGCGTCTGTTTTTTCAAACAAAGGGCCGGTGACGGTGACATTTATTGTCTTCCCTCCGATTTTCCCCGAGGCGGCGTCGGCGAACCCCTCCCCGCCGTCGGAGACGGGCAGGCAGTCTACAGAGCCGAAACCCGTCCTTAGAAAAGCGCTTTTAATTATCCCGCCCGCCCGCGCCGAAGAAAACGTGCCTTTGAATGAATCAACAAGAATAAGCGAAGTTTTCATTATTTATACGCGCTCCTTTTTAGTTATAATATAGCCGTATCGAAAAAAAGTCAACATCAAACGGCAAGCGGGCGTTTGAAGATCGGCGGAGCACGTCGAGAAAAGTTTGACAAAACTACGCTTTTATGATATTGTAATAAAGTAAAAGCCATTGGCGAAACCTTAAAAAAAGGGTATAAAAAAGGTGGGGTATATTTGAAAAAAACGGCGTTTTTATTTATTGCGGCTCTCTGCTGTCTTTTGCTTGCCTGCGGAGGAAATCACCCGCCCGACGGCAATTCGATCTCGCAGTCGGCGGCCGAGTCAACGTCTGACGCCCTGCAAAACAGTGAGGAGAGTTCTGATATGACCGAAGAAAGCCTCACCTCCATTGGAGGTGACACCTCCAATGGAGGTGGCGAAGAACTTAAGAAAATCCCCATTCCGGAGGGTTCAACAGTGATAACAAACCGAAACTATGATAACGGCGGCGGTAAAATGGGGGATAACGACGGCCCCGCTTACTGCGTTTACTCAAAAATCGGCTACAACAAAGCTTCGATGGACATCGCGGTTGATAAAATTAAAATCAATACCATTCGCCGAACAGACGGAAAATTCGTGAACGCCTATATATTTTTAGGCTGCGACGTCTATAACGGCGCGTGGTGGGCGAACTGCTTTGACACGGGTCTTTGCTATTCCGGAAAAAACCCCGCGTGGCATCTCTTTTACAATATCTATAAACCCGCCGGAGACGGCGAGGCGACATGGTATGAGTCAAAAGTCAAGCTTTCGCCCGAACATTCCTACACGCTGACTCTCGACACCTCTTTGGCCGACGAGACGGCGACGCTCACTATTTATGACCTCACACTTGATAAAATCGCCGACAGCGTGACTTTTTCGGTGTACGGAATGAAAGCCGACGGCTCGAACACTTCTTATCTTATGGATTTCGCCCTTGACTATCCGCCGAACACCAAGCTTGACACAAGCGGGAACGCGTCGGAGGATTTTGTTGAAATAACGCTGTATAACACCGACGAAGACTTATATATGCAAAACATTTTGGTGGCAAACGTAAAAATCTATAAAGGGTCCGACCCCGGCGTTCCGCTTGTCTGGGACGACACCCATACCGGCAACCGCGCTCTCTGGCCGGATAAAAACATAGATCGGTTTGATTACGACTGCACAAAGGTTATAACCGCCCCCGGCGGAGGATACGACTTTTCCTTTAGGGTTGACCTTGATATGAACAGAGAATAAAGTTTATAAACAATAAATTATAATAAAATAAAGCGTAAAACTTACTTTTACCCGGCGCTTGCCCCTTCTATAGAAAAAGAAGGGGCTTTTTTATACGCTTTTCCTATATAAATCGCAAACACTTGTTCGTTTACATAAAAACATGCGCAAATATAGGCAAAAAAGGCGAAAACGGTTGAAATTAAAAGGAAAATCACAAGTTATGTCGGTTTACGTAATATAAAAAAAGTTTAAAAAAAAGTCAAAAAGGTATTGCTTTTTTAAATTTAATTATATATAATAAAAACGTAGTGGGGAATTGTGGCAAATTAATCCATAAAATCCCATGAAAGTGCCAAAAGCGACCTATCTTTTTACCGGAAGGAGGGCTGTGATTGTTTACCGGGGAATATTGGTACTCAATGGACCAAAAGGGCAGGGTGTCTATCCCGCCGAAACTCCGCGAGGGGTTGGGCGAAGAATTTAAAATCACTAAGGGTTTTGACAAATGCCTTTGCGTTTACCCGCTTGACGAGTGGACAAGCTTCGCAAACAAAATAAAAGAGCTCCCCGAGGCGAGACAGCGCCACGCGAGGCGGTACTTCTTTTCCGGCACCAGCGAGGGCAGCCTTGACGCGCAGGGGCGAATAGCCCTGCCGCCCGTTTACAGACAGTTCGCCTTACTTGAAAAAGACGTGGTCATAATAGGCAACGAAAACCATATTGAAATATGGTCAGCCGATGAATGGGAAAACGAACAGCAGAATATGTCCTCGGAGGGCGTGACCGACGACCTTATCGAGTGCGGTTTTTAGGCAAATGGAATTTTCGCACTTTCCGGTAATGGCAAACCAAGCGGTAAATCTTATGGCCGTTAAGCAAAACGGCATATATATCGACTCCACGCTGGGCGGCGGGGGGCACACAAAGCTCATCCTATCGCTCGTTGGGGAAACCGGCAGGGTAATAGGCATTGACCGCGACGTGGACGCCATAAATCATGTAAGGACAAGCCTTGACGACTTCAGACTTTCTTTGTGGCATGGGAACTTTTCCCGGATAGCCGAAGCGGCGGAAGAGTTTGGCATCCGCCATGTAGACGGAATACTGTTTGACCTCGGCGTCTCGTCTTATCAGATCGACAACCCAAAAAGAGGTTTTTCCTATGTCACCGACTCTCCGCTTGATATGCGTATGGATACGGCTCAAACCCTCACCGCTTCGGAAATAGTCAACGGCTACCCAAAAGAAGAGCTTACGCGGATTTTCAGCGAATACGGCGAAGAGCCCTTTTCCCGGAAAATAACCGAGGCGATAATAAGGGAAAGGGAAGTCTCCCCGATTACCGCCACCCGCAGGCTCGCGGAGATAATTTCCGAAGTCTGCCCGCCCTACTACCGCAAGAGCGGCCACCCCGCCAAGAGGTGCTTTCAAGCGCTTCGCATAGAAGTTAACGGCGAGCTTGACGAACTCAAAAAAGCCCTCAGCGCCGCGGTTGAGCTGCTTTCGCCGGGGGGAAGAATAGTTGTAATTTCATTTCATTCGCTTGAGGACAGAGCAGTAAAAACGTTCTTCAGACAACAAGAAAACCCCTGCGAATGCCCAAAAGACCTCCCCCGCTGCGCATGCGGGAAAAAAGCCACACTCAAAGTAATAACCAAAAAACCGGTCATACCGGGGGAAGACGAAAACACAAAAAACCCCCGCTCACATTCTTCAAAGCTGAGAGCGGCGGAAAAACTATAAAGCGGCGGTATTATTTAACCCGCGCCGGGCAAGCAATCGGCCTTAATGTTAAAAAGTTTACCATTAATTAAAAAAGAGGAAAGAATATGGACACCAAAAACAACTCGGGCAAAGCTATAATTAATACGTCGAATAAAGCCACAGCGGGTAAAAACAAGCCGCAAAGCGTCGAACATTCGCAAAGAAATAAAAACATCTCCCCCGCCGCGAAAGCCGCGCCGCGCGGGAAGACGGCTGAGCCGCTTGTGATAGAAACCAAAAAGAAAGATAAAAAACCCCTCCCCATCGGGAGCATATTCACTATCGCCGTGACCACGCTGCTGTTTATTTTCCTGCTTATGAACTACGCGGAAATCGACAACTACAACAGCGAAATCGCCTCTTTAAAAGACGAGCTGACCGAACTCCAGAAGAGCGCCGAAAAGCTCAGCCAAAGGCTTGACCGCAAAAACAATCTCATTTATTTTGAAGACTACGCCGTAAACGAACTCGGAATGGTTAAATCCTCCGAACTCACCAGAATAAACATCACAACCCTCCCCGAAAACACAGGCGCCGCTTTCAGATACGACGATTACGAGCGCGGGGGTTTCGGACTTCTTCTTTCCGGGTTCGGCGAGGTGCTTAAAAACTTTTTTGACTAACCGCCGGGCTCAAAGGCGGAGCGGGATTTTCGTACTTATTTGTATGTTCCGGCAATATAATTAATAAGGTAAGGCTGTTGGCGGCCTTATGGGGCGCTTTTCAGAAGTCAGCTTGCTTTTTGGGGTTGCCGTCGGGAGCGCGGAGCCGGCCGCCATGCCGAACACTAAGGGGAGCCGCGCTTTGAGAGAAAAAAATAACGCTGACGCAAACGTGACGGGCAAATTAATATTGGCAAGAGGACGCATCGCGATGTTGTTTCTCTTGCTTTGTCTTTGTTATTTGGTCTATCGCCTTGTTATGCTGCAGATAGTCTCCCCCGACGAAAACCGCAACGCCGCCATAAAACAGTATACTTCGGAGATCACAATCTTCGCCAAGCGGGGGAATATATACGACCGCAACATGAAGATACTCGCCACCAGCGCCACCGTTCAAACCGTTTTTATTTCCCCAAAAGATATTGTCGACGAAGCGCAAGGAGAGCTTATCGCGGACGGACTTTCGGAGCTGCTCGGCGTGGACAAAGATTTTATCCTTGACAAGCAGACTTATAAGAGCTCCCAATATCAAGTTATAAAAAGGAATATCGAAGAAGACGACGAAATAAAAGTACGAAAATTTATCGAGGACAACAACCTGTCAAATCAGGTCTGCCTTGAGGAATCCACAAAGCGCTATTACCCGTACAGCACCCTCGCCTCTCAGGCGATAGGCTTTGTGGGGGCGGACAACAACGGGCTCAACGGCGTGGAGCTTACATATGAGTCGGTGCTGAGCGGGGTTAACGGCAGGGTTATACAAGGTCAGGACGCGCTCGGCAACGAGCTGCCTTTCCCGTATGAGAGCTACATAGACGCCCATGACGGGCAGAGCGTGGTGTTAACCATAGACTATACAATTCAATCGGTGCTTGAAAAATATCTCAAAGAGGCTGTCATCGAGCACAAACCCACCTTTGGCGCGCGCGGCATAGTAATGGACCCAAACACGGGCGAAATTTACGCCATCGCCAGCGTTGACGACTACGACTTGAACAACTATAACGAGCTTACGGGTTCGTATCTCGAAAAATACAACGCTTTTGCCGGAACTACAGAAGAAAAAGCCGCCTATAAAGTTCAGCTGCTGTATGAGATGTGGAAAAACCGCTGCGCCACCGAACTTTACGAGCCGGGCTCGACTTTTAAGGTAATAACCACCGCCATGGGGCTTGAGGAAAACATATTTACCCTTGAATCCCGCTATTTTTGCAGCGGCGACATTATTGTGCTTGGCGAGACAATCCATTGCCACTCATCTATCCCCCACGGGAGTCAAACCGTAAGGGAGGCCTTGATAAATTCTTGCAACCCCGCTTTTGTCCAGATGGGGCTTGATATCGGCGGCAGTATTTTTTCAAGATATTTCGAGGCTTTCGGCTATACAGCCCCCACCGGTTCGGACATTATAGGCGAGTCAAGGAGCATTTATTACTCAAAGCTCGACAATCAGCTCACCCTCTCCAACGTGGCGTTCGGGCAATCAATGTCAATAACCATGCTTGAACATATCGCGGCGACTTCCGCTATCGCCAACGGCGGATATGTGGTGACGCCCCATATCGCGAAGGCGTTTGTGGGGAGCGACGGAAAGCTCACGAACAACACGGCCTTTGACGAAAAGCGGCAGGTGGTAAGCGAAAAGACGGCGAGCGACATACTCACCACAATAGTCAACTCGACAAAAAACGCGGGCGTTTCGGGCTATAATATATCTTCAAAAACCGGCACTTCCCAAAAAATCGGCCGCCCCGGCGCCGAGGAGGGCGCGCATTATTATATTTCAAGCTGTATCTCTTTCGCCCCGGCGGAAGACCCCCAGCTCGCGATTATCATTGTTATTGACGAGCCGACAAGCGGTATTATTTACGGCAGTCAAGTGGCGGCGCCGGTTATTTCCCGAGTGCTCTCCGAAGTGCTGCCCTACCTTGAGATAAAACCCAACGACGAGAATGTCATAAAGACATATAAAATTGATGACTATAAAAAGTCAGAGACCGAGAGAGCTAAATACGCCATTGAAAAAGAGGGCTTTAAATGCGTTGTTTACGGCAGCGGAGACACCGTTGCCGACCAGCTCCCCCGTGTGGGAACCGAAATTATTGAGGGCGGAACCATTATTCTTTACACCCAAGGCGAGGCCTACCCCGAAAAAGTCACCGTTAAAAACCTTGTGGGGCTCACCCCGCAGCAGGTGTTTGACTGGGCTAAAACCAACAATGTAAACCTTAAGATCGAGGGAATTTTCAACAAAGAATATGTAAAGTGCTACGCCGTGGGTCAAAACATAGAGCCGGGCGAAAAAATAAACGAGGGAAGCGTTATCGGCGTTAAGTTTATGTATGACGAGGAAATTCAGTAATGATACCCATTTTACTTGAAGAAGTCGCGGCCGCCGCCGGCGGAAAGCTTTACGGCGACGGAAAAAGTCTTGTACAAAGCGTCTTTACCGACAGCAGGGAGGCTGTCAGCGGCGGGCTGTTTATTGCCCTCCCCGGCGAGAGGACGGACGGGCATTTGTTTGTAAGCGAGATGTCTTCTTTGGGCTGTCATTGTCTTGTGAGCGACAAAAATTATGTCACCGGTAACTGTGTTTTGGTAAGCGACACCAAAAAAGCGCTTTACAGTCTGGCGGAATATTACAGAAGAGAAAAAATCCCATCGGTAAAAGTTATAGCCATAACGGGGAGCGCGGGCAAAACCACGGTTAAGGATATGACAAGCCTTGTCTATGGCGCGGCCTTTAAAACGGCGTCCACAAAAGGCAACGCCAACAGCCTTGTCGGCGCGCCGATAACGGTGCTGTCCGTCGGCGGCGGCGAAACCCACGCCGTGCTTGAGCTTGGAATGTCCTGCAGGGGCGAGATAAAATCCCTCTCTCTCCTTGTAAAACCTTTCTTATCTGTAATAACCCTAATGGGTTCTTCTCACCTAATGGCGTTAGGCTCAAAAGAAGAGATAAGAAAAGAAAAGCTTGATATTCTAAGCGGGCAGGACGGCGGTTATGTAATTCTTGACGGCGACTCCGAATATGAGTTTTCGCTTAAAGGCAAGCTCAATCAAAAAACAATTTATTGCGGCTTAACAAATAAAGAAAGCGACTTTTTCGCAAATAATATTCAGTATTCCCCCGGTAAAACCACATTTACGGCCAACCGTCGGGGGGGGAGCAATCAGAATCAGATAACAATTTTCACCGAGGGCGAACATAACGTTAAAAACGCCCTGTACGCTTTCGCGGCGGGAGTTATGGGCGGCGTGGAGCCGAATGACGCCGCCGGCGCGCTGGGCTTGTTTACCACTCAGGGGGACAGACTTCGCATATACCGGCCGGGTTATAAGCGAAAAGTCACGGTTATTGCCGACTGTTACAACGCCTCGCCGGAATCCATGAAAGCGGCGCTGAAGGTGCTGTCAACCAAAACGGGGAGAAAAATAGCGGTGCTCGGCGATATGCTGGAGCTTGGGGAAGACGAAGTGGATTTCCATACCGAAAACGCTCGAATAGCCCGCGAAACGGCCGATATTTTAATCTTTGTGGGGGATTTCGCGAAAACCTGCCGCGACTTCCTCCCGAAAGACCCAAATATCTTTGCTTTTGGCTTTTCTGAAAAACACCGCGCGGCAAAGCTGCTTTGTGATATTATAAACGACGGCGACATAGTGTTATTTAAGGGGAGCAGACGTATAGGACTTGACGAAATTATAAAGGAAGCCGGACTATGAATTTTAAATCCGCCGCTTTTGCCTTTGGCTTATCTTTTTTAATCGCTTTTGTGCTTTTTAAAGTTTTTATTCCCGTTTTAAGGCGGGTTAAGCTCGGGCAGAAGATACTTGAGATAGGCCCCACATGGCACAAGAACAAAGAGGGTACCCCCCTTATGGGCGGGCTGATGTTTATCACGGCGACCCTTGTCACGGTAGCGGTTGCCGGCGCCGCGGGGGCGTTTGACGGGGTGGGGCTGTTCTTCCCGATAAATCTCGTTTTTGCCATGCTCAACGCCGCTATCGGCTTTGTAGACGACTATGTAAAGCTGTTTAAAAAGCGCAACCGAGGGCTTGGCGTAAAGCAAAAGCTGTTTTTGCAGTTTTCCATAACGGGGCTGTATCTCGCCGCCCTCAGGTGGACGGATTGCGTCACCACCGAAGTTGTTCTCCCTTTCGCGGGGAAAACAGTTGACCTTGGCTCGTTTTACTATGTTATCGTTATAATTTTGGCGGTTTATATGATAAACTGCGCGAACCTCACCGACGGGCTTGACGGGCTGGCGGGGAGCGTGGCGTTTGTCATAAGCGTGCTGTTTTTTATAATCGGCTCAAAAGAGGGGCTTGCGGATTTATATCTGCCGCAGGCGGCGCTTTGCGGCTCGCTGCTGGCTTTTCTTGTGTTTAACTTCTACCCGGCGAAAATATTCATGGGGGACACGGGCTCGCTGTTTTTGGGGGTAATGCTCGTCACCGGGGCGATGCGGATAGGAAACTTCTGGCTTATGGGGCTAATCGGCTTGGTTTATCTCCTCGAGGGGGTCTCGGACATTATTCAGGTCGGCGTGTATAAGCTTACCCGCGGGAGAAAGCGGTTCTTTAAAATGGCGCCCATTCATCATCACCTCGAGCTTTGCGGCTTTTCGGAAGTCGCCATTGTGGCTATCTTTCTCGGAGTGACCGCTCTTGCCTGCGCGGCGTCTTATTATATATATTTTTACGCGTAACTCACAACTCAAAAGGATTTACTCATGAAAAGCAAAAGGCTGGTCTCGCCAAGGGGCGACGAAGGCGAATTCACCGAAGATACGCTAAAAAAAGGCGTGCTTATCCGCTGGATAGGCGAGGTCGACAGACCCTTTATGTTTCTTGTCATAACCTTGGTATGCATAGGCTCTATCATGGTTTTTTCGGCGAGCTACGCCTACGCGCAGACATATTACAACGACAGCTATTATTTCGCCAAAAAGCAGATCCAATATGTGGTCATAGGGCTTATCTCAATGATGATTGTCTCAAAATATGTCAGGCACGGCTTTATCTACCGGCTTTCGGGGTTCGGCTATCTCACTTCACTCGTGCTCAACGTCGCGGTGGTAGCTATCGGGTTTATCGGGCACGGCGCCCAGCGCTGGCTGAATATCGGACCCATTTCATTTCAGCCCTCCGAACTCCTTAAATTTATGACAATCCTGCTGTGCGCCAAATATATAAGCAAAAATCAAGCTAAAATGAACACGTTCGGGCGCGGGATACTCCCGTTTGTGCTGTTAATGGTCCCCAGCGTATTGCTTTTATACCTCCAAAGCCATTTGTCCGCCATTATTATAACCATCCTCCTCATTTATTTTATGATGTTTATCGGCGGCGCGAGCATGAAGTGGATCGGCTCTATCGGGGTCGCGGGCGCGGCGAGCGTGGCGTTTGTCGTGACCAACCTTAACGCCATAACAAAGTGGGAATTCCTTCAAAACAAGCTCGGGCATGTCTACAGACGGCTTTTGGTGTGGAACGACCCTTTCTCTTATATGAAAGACGCGCTGACCGGCGACGCGGGCTGGCAGCCGTCCCAGTCGCTGTACGCCATCTCGTCGGGCGGGCTTTGGGGGGTTGGGCTGGGGCAGTCGATGGAAAAGCACGGGTATCTCCCCGAGCCGCAAAACGACTATATTTTTTCAATCCTCTGCGAGGAACTGGGCTTTGCCGGCGCGTTTATCGTCATTTGCCTTTTCGCCGCTCTGGTGTTCAGGGGGTTTTACATAGCCAAAAACTGCAAGGACAGATTTTGTCAGCTTGTCGTTTCGGGGCTGATGATAAAAATGGGGCTTCAGGTGGTGCTTAACATCGCCGTTGTCACAAACACTCTCCCCTCAACGGGAATCGCCCTGCCTTTCTTTAGCTGCGGAGGCTCGGCGCTGCTTATCGCGCTGGTTGAAATGGGGATAGTGCTTTCAATTTCAAGGTATTCATACACGACGAGAGGGGACGACAGTTAAAAATGCGTTATTTGCTGTGCGGCGGCGGCACCGGGGGGCATATAAACCCCGCCATAGCCATCGCCAAAGAAATACAGTCCCGCGACAAAGACGCGGTAATTGAGTTTGGCGGTTCCGACAGGGGAATGGAAGGGCTCCTCGTGCCAAAAGCGGGCTTTAAACTTCATAAAGTGGAAGTTTACGGCTTTAAGCGGAGCCTTTCGCCGGGAAACTTCAAATCCCTTTTAAAGGCGGTCACGTCAGTTTGGAAAGCGTCGGAAATTATAAAGGATTTTTCCCCCGATATCGTTATCGGCACAGGCGGTTACGCGAGCTGGCCGTATATTAAAGCGGCGGCAAAACTAAACATAAAAACGCTTTTGCAGGAGCAAAACGCCTACCCGGGGGTGACCACAAAAAAACTCTCGCGAATTGCCGACACGGTTTGCGTGAGCTACGCCGAGTCTTCGGGTTGTTTCGGCGAAAAGGCTCAAAAAAAGCTGGTGCTGACGGGCAACCCCGTCACAAAACCGCAAATCACAAAAAAAGAGGCGAGAAAGAAGATAGGTCTTAAAGAAACCGACATTTACGTCTTGTCCTGCGGCGGTTCGCTGGGCGCGGATAAAGTCAACAGCATTTGCCTTGACGCCATGGAAATTTACAAAGACAAAAAAAACATTTCCCAAATCCACGCCACCGGCAAGGTCGGCTGGGAGAAATACAGCCGAACAGCAAGCGAAAAAGGGCTTGATAAGCGAAAAGGCTTTGCCATTGTGGAATACATATACGACATGGAGCTAAGACAAGCGGCGGCGGATATAGTTATCTCCCGCGCGGGCGCGATAACATCGTCGGAGCTCGCCAACGCGGGGAAAGCGGTAATTTTTATCCCCTCTCCGAACGTGGCGGAAGACCACCAGTATAAAAACGCGGCGGTTATGAAAAACGCGAACGCCGCCGAGGTGTTTAAAGAAAGCGTGATAGACGGCAGAATACTGGCTAAAACGGTAATGGATCTCGCCAAAGACCCCGAAAAGCGTGGGGAGATGGAAAGGCAAATATTGACTTTCGCCAAACCGGACGCGGTTAAAAAAATAGTTGACGAGGTTTTTAAACTGCTGAAAATAAAAGACATATAGCGTGAAAATACTTTTTTGCTAAAAATAAGGTATGCCGTTTACGCGCAGCTTTAGCCGCAAGAGCGGCAAGGGAGAACAAAATTGAGGGAAAGCGACGCCTTTTCGGAGGCGAAAACACTTCGGTTTGAAACACTGAAGTCACAGCAAGAGCGCAAAACAAGGCGAAGAAGGGCGTTTTATATCACCCTTATATCTGTTGCCGCGCTTTCGTTTTTCGCCGTTGTGTTTATGTTTTTCCTAAAGATAGGGAAGATTGAGATAAGCGGCGGGAGCCGCTACTCGTCGGAGGAAATCGCCGCCGCCCTCCCCATTAAAAAAGGGGATTCCCTTTACGGTTTCGGCGCGGAATCAGTCGTAACCTCGCTGAAAACCGAATTTCCCTATATTAAATCCGTAACCGTCACCCGGCGCATCCCCTCCGCCGTTATTATAAAAATCGTTGACGAAACCCCCGTCTTTTATATGGAATCGGGGGGCGGGTATTATTTGTTGTCAGAGGATTTTGTGGTGCTTGAAAGGCTATCGTCCCCGCCAAAGGACGGGACAGGCCTTATTTTGCTGAGAACGGGGTACGTCAAGCGCTGCGTGGTGGGTCAGCCGCTGTCGTTCGCGGAGACAAAACTGTTGACGTCGCTCGACGCGCTGTGGAAGAACCTCAGCCATTACGGGCTCGCGGGGAAGATAAACTACCTTGAGGCGGCGAATCGCTTTGATATTTATTTTGGTTTTGACAGCCGAATCCGCGCTTATATCGGCTCGGTCGCCGACTGCGACACGAAAATCAGGTTTTTCTTAGGCATAATGGAGCATATATATAAAGACCAAAGCGGCAAAATTGACCTTTCAAACCCAAAGGAAGCGACTTTTTCACCCGAAAGCGGATAATAACTTAAAAAAAGACTTAAAATCGCTAATTTTTTGAAAAAACTATTGAAAAAAAACATAATCTGTTTTATACTATACTAAGTTATTATGAAAAAACGCGCCCTCAAACGGCGGAAGGGGAATTGAACGAATGGCGGAGCAATATAATACTTTCGACGGCAATGTCATTATCAAGGTAATCGGTGTGGGCGGTGGCGGTAACAACGCTGTTGACAGGATGATAGCCGACAGTCTTATCAATGTCGAATACATCAACATCAACACCGACACCCAATCGCTTTACAAGACTTTGGCCCCGACCAAAATCGCCATAGGCGGCAGGGTCACAAGGGGGCAGGGGGCGGGCTCCAACCCGGAACTCGGCAGGCGTTCGGCCGACGAATCCGCCGAACAAATCAGCTCCGCGATCAAAGGCGCGCATATGGTGTTTATCACCGCCGGAATGGGCGGCGGCACCGGAACGGGCTCGGCTCCCGTCGTGGCGAAGATCGCCAAAGGGCTTGATATCCTCACCGTCGCGATAGTCACAAAACCCTTTGGGTTTGAGGGCAAAAACAGAATGACTCAAGCGGAATCCGGTATAACCGCCCTTTCAGAATATGTCGACTCTCTCATCGTTATCCCAAACGAACGGCTAAAATTGCTGACCGATAAAAAAATCACCTTTTTAAACGCTTTTCAGGAAGCGGACGATATACTCCGCAAAGGCGTGAGATCAATTTCAGAGCTCATTCTCAACGAGGGTTATATTAACCTTGACTTTGCCGACATAGCCGCCATAATGACAAACGCCGGGCTCGCGCATATGGGGGTCGGGCAGTCAAAAGGCAAGGACAAAGCCGAACAGGCCGCGAAGATGGCGATGTCGTCTCCGCTGCTTGAGACCAACATTTCCGGCGCTAAGGGAATTGTCGTCAACATCACCGCCTCCCCCGATATTGGGCTTGACGAGATTGACCAAGCGGCGACAATGATAACAGACGAGGCTCACCCCGACGCCACCGTTATTTTCGGCGCGGTGCTTGACCCGACGCTTGAGGACGAGATGAAGATAACGCTTATCGCCACCGGCTTTGACAAGAGCGAAAAGAAAAAGTCGCCCCCTGCCGCGAGCGCCGCCGCGAAAATCTCCGAATTCGCCCCGGCTAAACCCGATCCCGAAACCACCGAAAAAGACTTTAACGAAATTTTTGAACTGCTTAATAAAAGGCGCAATATATAAATTACAGCACACTTTCTGAACCTATTTTTATAAGAAATAAAACCGGAGGAAAAAATAATGCCAAATGAAAGCGGATACAACACAAACGTAATTATTAAAGTGATCGGTGTGGGCGGCGGCGGCGGCAACGCGGTCAACCGCATGATCAACATGAATGTCAACGCTGAAAATGTCAACTATATAAACATCAACACGGACACCCAAATACTTTTTAAGTCGCTTGCCGCGACAAAACTCTCCATCGGCGAAAAAGTCACAAAGGGTCATGGGGCGGGGTCAAACCCCGAACTCGGCGCAAAAGCCGCCGAAGAATCGCTTGAGGAAATCACCGAATCCGTAAAAGGCGCAAACATGGTGTTTATAACCGCCGGAATGGGCGGGGGAACCGGCACCGGCGCCGCTCCCGTAATCGCCAAAGTCGCCAAATCACTCGGCATACTTACGGTCGGCATTGTTACAAAACCCTTTAAATTTGAGGGCCGCACCCGGATGATCCAAGCCGAGGAAGGTATTGAAAAACTATCCCCGCATGTTGACTCGCTCTTAATCATCCCCAACGAAAGACTAAAACTGCTCACCGATAAAAAAATTACGTTTTTAAACGCTTTCCAAGAAGCCGACGATATTCTCCGCAAGGGCGTGCAGTCGATATGCGACCTTATCACCATGAACGGCTACATTAACCTTGACTTCGCCGACGTTTCCACCGTCATGACAAACGCGGGGCTCGCCCATATGGGCACCGGCAACGCCAAGGGCAAAGACAAAGCGGAACAAGCCGCCAAAATGGCAATGTCGTCTCCGCTGCTTGAGACAAATATCGACGGCGCGAAGGGCATCATTATCAACATCACCGCCGCCCCCGATATCGGGCTTGATGAAATTGACGAGGCCGTCACCCTTATCACAAACGAGTCACACCCCGACGCTAATGTCATTTTTGGCGTGGCGCTTGACTCTTCCCTTGAGGACGAAATGCGCATAACGCTTATCGCAACCGGCTTTGAGCATGAGAAAAAATCCTATGAATACAGAAAAGCCGTGGCAGAAAAACAGGTTCAAGCCCCCCCGACGATCGAGCAAAAGAAAAGCCAGCAGGCGATAAATGACGACGAGATAAACAGCATAATCTCAATGCTCAACTCCTCACGGAGAGGCGACGAATAATACTTAACCAAATGTGGCTTGAGAGAACAAGTACCCTTATCGGCGAAGAAAGCCTGTTAAAACTCATCGCCTCCCGCGTGGCCGTGTTTGGGCTGGGCGGCGTCGGCTCTTACGCCGCGGAATCTCTCGCGAGGGCGGGAATAGGCGCCATTGACGTGGTTGACGGAGACATATACAGCGAAACCAACCTCAACCGTCAGCTTTTCGCGACGCTGAACACTATCGGGGCAGGCAAGGCGGACGCGGCAAAAGCGCGGATAATTTCAATTAACCCGGGCTGTGACGTTACCGCTTACGGGTTTTACTTTGATGAAGAGACAAAAGAACGATTTGACCTTTCCCGCTATGACTATGTCGTCGACGCCATTGATTCGGTAAACCAAAAGGTTTTGCTTATAAAACTCTGCAAAGACAGCGAGGTTAAAATAATATCTTCGCTGGGTGCGGCTAACCGCCTGAGACCGGAACTTTTCAGGATAACTGATATCTATAAAACCTCCGTTGACCCGCTCGCTAAGGTTCTCCGCCAAAAGCTTAGAAAAGCCGGAATCAAAGACCTTAAAACCGTGTGTTCACTTGAAGAACCCGTAAAACCCGTCGTGGGTGGAGCTCTCGGCTCGCTGTCCTGCGTCACCGCGGCGGCGGGGCTTGTGCTCGCCGGGGAGGTTATCCGCGACTTAATCTCAGACCCGCGAAACGTTTTACAGCCGCTGAAACAGCGTGTTACATAAAGACCGCAATATGTTTATTTGCCCGACCTTTGGTTAAAACATCGGCTCGGGCTTATATTTATATTTACCTCGATTGAAATTACAAGCGTTCAGATTTTTTCGTAAGAAGTATAAAACACGAAAGGCAAAAATAAATGCAGAGTAAAAACAAAATGGAAGAAGTCTTTTCCGCCTTTGACCTGTCGGCAAGAGTTGTTTTTTATGAAAGATACGGCTCGGGTCATATAAACGAAACCTCAAGGCTTGTCTGCGAGGACGGCAGGGAGTATATTCTCCAGAAAATAAACACAAGGGTTTTTCAAAACGTTGAAAACCTTATGGAAAACATCTACGCGGTAAGCCGCCATGTTATGGGGAAGGTCACCGACCCAAGAGCGGCTCTCACAATCGTAAATACAAAAACAGGGGGCGCTTTTCACAAAGACAATTCCGGCGGTTGCTGGCGCGTCTATGACTTTGTCACGGACAGCCTTTGCCTTGAGCAGGCCGAGATAGAGAATGATTTTTACGAGAGCGGCGTCGGGTTCGGCGGGTTTCAAAAAATGCTTTCGGATTTCCCCGCCGCCACGCTTCACGAGACCATAAAAAACTTCCACAACACCCCCGAGAGGTATGAAAACTTTAAAAAAGCCGTCGCCCTTGACCCTTTTGGGAGAGCCAAAGGAGTTCGGGAAGAGATTGCTTTCGCGCTGGAAAGGGAAGAATACGCCAAAACGCTTCAGGC